>JAYVQZ010000109.1:0-35597 GCA_043776735.1 Deltaproteobacteria bacterium
GTCCTAGTCTCAATCCATTATTTAAGTATAAATATCAACGGAGTAGTCAGTCACGAGCAGTTACCACTATTCACACTCTAAAAGGACCCCGGGGTAAACGAGCGCTTTTTAGAAACTTGAAATTTATAAGAAAAAGAGGACCTTAAGTCATACAGGACCTTAAGTCGTACTTAGAAACTTACGATAAGAGACAGGGGGCCCGCCCAACGGTTTTAACGATTGGCAAAGCGGGTGTTTTAAATAGGTTGAAGGCGAATCATGAACGCGCATCACGTGACCTTCAGTTCCTTACTCATCAGCGTCAGCCTTTTTGCCGGTAGCATAAATTTAACGCCGCTCACGTGGGAAGCCTGCTTGAAAGAGGCCGCGGAAAAAAACCCTGATGTCGCCGCAGCCGAACAAGCAGTTAAGGCAGCCGACGCTCAAGCTAAAGGTGCTTATAGCGGTTTTTTTCCTCAGCTAAGTGCTACTGGTGGATACACCGAGTCTAGTAGTGGTGTTATCACCAGCACGGGAGCAGGCGGAGCGGTGGTTGGCGGCGTTGGATCGGCAAGTAATCAGAAAACTTTTTCTGCAGGAATCACGGCAACAGAAAATCTATTCAACGGGTTCCAAGATCTGGGCAAAATTCGGCAGAGTAGGGCTAACCTTGAAGTGGCTCGGGCCCAATGGCAGCTGGCCAAAGCAACGCTCAGTGCAAATCTTAAAACAGCCTTCGCCGAACTATTGTTTGAGCAAAAAAGTGTCGAGCTCACCGCTCGACTTCTAAAACGACAAGAGACGAACCTTCGGCTTGTAAATCTACGCTTTGAAGGAGGACGAGAGAACAAAGGGAATTTACTCTTCCAGCAAGCCACGGTTTCACAAGCTCGCTACCAAAACGCGCACGCCATACGGAACGTTCGTGTGGGAATCAAACAGCTTGCAGCACTTCTTGGACGACCGGATACTGAAGAGTTACAGGCGAGTGGTGAACTCGCCGTCCAAGCGCCTCCGGTTAAGCTCGATGCGCACGCGCTTGCTACGAAGCATCCTACGCACACGCAGGCCTACTTCCAGCAAGCGGCTGCGGATGCTGGAATTATGATTGCCGAGCAGGGTTGGTATCCGGAATTAAACGTCACGGGTTTCGTAGGAAAAACAGGGCCTGACTTTTTTCCTCAAACCAACCGTTGGTCAGTAGGCGCTCAAATTGTGTTTCCTTTTTTTCCTGGGACCTCACATATTTTTTCGGCCGAGACGGCACGCGCGCAGAAAAACCAGACTGATCATCAGCTCAGAAGCACCGATTATAAGTTGATTGCCGCTTTGGAACAGACCTACTCCGCGGTAAAAGACGCTATCGAAACGGTGAAAGTCTCCTCCGATTTCGCCGAAGCGGCAAAAGCTCGCTCTATTATTTCCACAGAAAAGTATAATACAGGATTGATGGCGTTCGAAGACTGGTCGGTGATTGAAACCGACTTGGTCAACCGCGAGCAAACTCTGTTAGTAAACCAACGAAATGCCATGCAGGCCGAGGCGAATTGGGAAGCCGCGCAGGGTACAGGGGCTATTCCATGATGTGGGCGAGAAGAAAAAAAATTGCCGGCGGCATACTGCTGATTGCCTTTGGGGTAGGGGCTTACCTGAAAATGGGGAGCAGTCGCCAGCGCGGAGTGACTTATCAACTCTCTAAGGTCACCCGAGGGGAGGTAAAAAGCACCATTCTTAGTACCGGCGTGGTTGCTCCCGTGAATCGTCTGGATCTTAAGCCGCCGGTTACTGGGCGTATCGAGAAGGTTCTCGTTGCTGAGGGGCAGATAGTCAAAAAGGGGCAGATACTCATTTGGATGAGTTCTACCGAAAGAGCCGCCCTTATCGATACGGCGAGTTCTAAAGGCCCCGAAGAAATGAAGTATTGGGAAGACTCGTACAAAATGACGCCGATACTGGCCCCAAAACGTGGTCTTATCATTTTAAAGAATGCAGACAGTGGTCAGACGGTAACGCAATCCGATACGGTACTCTCGATGTCTGACCGCTTAATGGTAAAAGCCAACGTCGATGAAACCGATCTCGCCTTAGTGAAATTAGGTCAAACTGTGACGCTCCAACTGGATGCCTTTCCCAGCAATCCAATGCCTTCCAAGGTCATCCGAATTGGGTACGACGCCAAAACCGTGAGTAACGTAACCACCTATGAAGTGGATGTGATGGCCGACGACATTCCTGACTTTATGAAAAGTGGAATGACCGCGAATCTGACGTTTTTGATCGCTGAACAAAAGAACGTACTTTTGGTTTCTGCGGCCTCGGTACGGCGCGAAAAAGGTAAAACATTTGTACTAATTCCCAATCCGGAAGCTCCGGAGGAACCGCTGCAGAAGGAAGTGAAACTAGGAATCACAGATGGGAAAAAAGTTGAAATTTTGGACGGGGTCACTGAGGGGCAGGAAATTATGACGGCGGCATTGCGATCGTTTGCAGGGAAACCAGGAGAGCGAGGCAACAACCCCTATTCCCCTTTTGGAGGAAGCCCTCCGGGTGGCGGTGGTCAGGGAGGACCTCGGCATTAGTTAAGCTCGATTGGGTCACCACCACACATGATTGAAATAAAAAACATTCATAAGACCTATCGCATGGGCGGGCAAGAGGTCCGCGCCCTTGAGGGCGTCTCATTGAAGATTGAGCCAGGAGAGTTTGTCGCTATTATGGGACCTTCGGGCTCTGGTAAATCGACGATGATGCACATCTTGGGACTCTTGGATGTTCCTGATCAAGGTTCCTATCAGCTTTACGGGAAAGAAGTTTCCCAACTGAGCCAGGACCAGCTCGCCGTACTCCGCAGGAAAGCTATTGGCTTTGTCTTTCAGCAGTTCAATCTTTTGGCCCGCACCTCAGCCCTCGAGAATGTGGCGCTTCCGCAACTATACTCTCAAAAAAAAAGGGATCTTGAGAAGTCTGGGAGGCATTTGGCTCAGGTAGGACTTGGAGAACGGGTTCACCACAAACCGAATGAACTCTCCGGAGGGCAGCAGCAACGAGTTGCTATTGCCCGATCCCTTATCAACGATCCGCGCATTCTTTTAGCCGATGAGCCTACGGGAAATCTCGATTCCAAAAGTGGAAAAGAGATCATGGCCATTTTGCAAGATTTAAATGCTCAAGGCATAACGGTAATTTTGGTAACCCATGAGGAATCGATCGCTAACCATGCTAAGCGCATCATTAGGATGCGGGACGGATTGGTTCACTCAGACATAAAAAAGTCTAATTCCGAAGTTTTGAAAACTCCACCGCAGACCGTTTTCGAGGTCGAGGCCGAAGTCGGGACGAAAGTTTTTCTTGGGGAACTTGCGACCCATTTTAGAGAGGGGATTCACTCTCTAATGGCCAACAAGGTAAGATCTGGGCTCTCCATGTTAGGCATCTTAATCGGAGTGGCTGCGGTAATCGCTATGCTGGCTTTAGGGCGAGGGGCGCAGCAATCGATTGAAGCTCAACTCGCCTCCCTCGGCTCTAATCTCCTGATACTTCGCTCTGGTGCGGTTCGAGTGGGTGGCGTCTCCATGGACGTTGGCGCCGTTACACGACTAACGGCGGATGATGCCGACAGTGTTGCTCAAGGGTTCCCAGAAGTTAAAAGGATCGCTCCCGTTGTAAATGGGAAGGGACAGGTTACCTACGGGGATAAGAACTGGAGCACCAGCGTGATGGGCACGCTTGCTGACTATGCGCCCATGAGAGCCTATGAGCCGCTTATCGGACGATTTTTTGACGCCGAAGAAAATAGAAAGCGAGTTCGAGTGGCCCTTCTGGGCGTGACAGTGGTAAATCAAGTTTTTGGAGATACCGATCCCATCGGCGAATATATAAAAATAAACAAAGTGGCTTTCCAGGTGATTGGAATTTTACCGGAGAAAGGGTCCAACGGATTTAGAGACAACGACGACATCGTCATGATCCCCTTGCTCACCGCTATGAAACGGCTTTTGGGTAAGACCTACGTCGATGAAATCGATATGGAGATCGGTAAGCCTGAGGATTTAGAAATGGTAGCGGCGGGAGTCAAAGATTTGATGATCAAGCGGCATCGTGTGCCAACCTCACAGAGTGAACCCTTTCAAGTTCGTAATATGGCCGACGTTCAAGCGGCTTTGAGCGAAAGCAGCAAAACTATGGGATGGCTCTTGGCCTCCATCGCTGCCATTTCCCTACTCGTTGGGGGAATTGGAATCATGAACATCATGCTGGTCTCCGTTACTGAACGGACGCGAGAGATTGGCCTTCGCAAAGCCGTAGGGGCAAGACGTCGCGACATCATGTCTCAGTTTCTTATTGAGGCCATGGTAGTAAGTTTATCGGGCGGAATCATTGGAATCCTCTTAGGTTGCGCTATCACTTTTGCGATGTCCTACCTTGCCAATTGGGCGACCTCGATTTCATTAGACTCTATCGTACTCTCCACGGTGTTTTCAGCGACAATAGGAGTGGTTTTTGGAATCTGGCCCGCCCGAAAAGCCTCAGAGCTAAGCCCGATAGTCGCCCTTCGCTATGAGTAAGCGCCCACAGATCTCAAAACACGGTAAATACATTGCACTGCGTTACGGTTCTCGATAGACCTTCCTTATCGGGTGTTAAAACCGCGTTTCTCAATCAAGGAGTGGAAGTGATGAAGAGGTCCCTATTTGCGATCCTGCTATTGGTCTGTGCGGCTAGCTATGGAGAAATCAGTGAAATGGATCGGCTGGAGTATCAAAATCGCGCTCACGAGGCCTCAAACCAGAGGTTTTTAGCGCTAGTGGAACTAGGGGGAGCAAAGAGCGAAACCGCGGGGGCTCAGTTTAGCTACGATATTGCGGTGAAGCTGAGAGCTCGTAATTCGGCGTCCGCTTTTGATTATTCGAATGCTTTGATGAAGCTCATGCGGTGCAAGTTTGCCGAGCAGCGGGCTCAATTTCATTTGGAGGCCGCCGGGGTCTACGAACAAATTGCCAATCTTAGAAAAACAGCCGTTGAGACAGGGAGAGAGACCCCTAAAGAACAGGCTGTTCTCAATTTAACCCTCTCTAGGAAACGCCATGCCCTAATTGAGGAACTGGACCGTTCCTTGGTTCCTTTTGCTAAGGAAATTGAGTTCCAGTTTAATTCTGAAAAAAGTTTGCTGGCGAAAGCGGACGTCAGCGCTGAGGAGTTCAATAAAATGAAATTGGTTCACGATGATGTCGTAGGACTAGTCGCCGCAACTAAGGCGGAATTGATTCAAAGTCAGAAGCAAAAAGAGGAATCAGAAAAAGAGATTAAGTAGATTTTGTCGTGATTCGAAGAATTGCGGAAAAAACTATCCTGAGGCAGTAGCCAAAGGTTCGCGTGAAAGTCAGCAGAGACTAAGTGTTCCACTGGCTTAATTCGCCGCCGGTTTTGAATAATGGCGCGACAGCGTATCGCAGGCACCTTTGAGCGTCCTATGGTCGTACAATCTTACAAGATCATCTAATTCGGTGGCTCGGGGGCGATCTAAAGGGTCGTCTCCGAATCTTTTTTCTATCCATCTGGCATGTTTAAAATACGGTTTTAGCTCGCTAATTTCTTGAGCCATCTCTTGCATCATTCGGGCCATCAGCAGATCGGAAAGTTCAATCACTCCCTCTTTCTCATCCAGTAGGTTTTTAGGAATACCAGAATGGAAAAAGTAAGGATCCGCTTTAGGATCTTCGTTCACTAAGAGAGCCGTCTTAAATTTCTTTTCCGAGATACCAGCCCCTCGCAGGATGTAGGCGTGAATGTTAGTAAGGACCGGAGCTTCCCACGGTCCCAAGGGACCTGCGGCGTTCTCTCCGAAAAGTTGTTTTAGCTCCATCTCAAAGTTTAGTTTCACTCCCTCGCATTTAAGGCGGCCCAACGCAAAGAGGATTTGAAACTTTTGGTACTGCGGGTGCCTTTTTAAGAGCGCCTTCAGCGCGTCGGCTTGGTACGCAAAAGTAAGAACCGCCAGTTGGAAGTTGGGCCGAAACCGCAAACGGCCTCGCCTCTTGGTCTCAAAGGGGGTGGCCTGTGAACCTTCCCGTGTTTTGAGAAACCGATAGCGGCCCGTAGGCATGACCTTCTCCCGAAAATCTTTGAATTGAGCGAGTTCGTCGCCGGTGGGGTAGTCATCGAGAGAACCATAAGCCCCCGGCCACTCGGGATACTTTTCCCAATTAGGTCTGGGGTGGGTGCTGTGGCAGCTGAGGCAAGCGGATGGATTTTTCTCCGAAAACTGTACCGTAGATCGTCGGCCAATTTCCTGTGGAAAGCTGATCTGACGCATTTCAAACTGTTGGGTGTCTTGCCGAAACTGCATAACTTCTAGTGCTGCGTAATTTCCTAAATGAGGAGCCCCGGTGAAGGCGATGATGAGTTTGGCGTCCTTTCCAAAAAGAAGGGCTCTAGGCGCCTGGGGAGACGCCCCTTGAAGGCTCCGAGACGTGTGCATTAGGCAGTAGTGAGAGTTAAACTCTGCTGGCAATTGCTCGATCACGTCTTCTATTCGGGTCAGATTGTTGGTCTCAATTAAGGCCTTTAGGTCCTCGTAAGTGAAGCCCCAACCGAGCTGAGACAAGAATATTGCTGCCAGAAACGCAAAACGTAAAAACAAAGCCATGACCGATATCCCCCAAACGTGAGGGAAATATTCTCGCTCTGCGCCCTGCTAGCGGGCAAGGCGGAGCGCGGTGAAGTCCTTGATAGCGTTGGGATCGGGGGGCATTTTGAGCGGGCCTAAGGGGCTGCTTGGAATTGCTCGGCCGCTGTGCTAAATCCAACCCTTCGTTGTCAGGTTTGCCCTCATCGTCTAGAGGCCTAGGACAGTGCCCTCTCACGGCACAGACACCGGTTCGAATCCGGTTGGGGGTACCAAAAATTATTTCAATCGTTGTCCAAGGTTTTGTTTAGCGAAAGCGTTATGATTAAATCAATGGTGAATTGGATCCCCTTTTTTTGCATTCTCCTGATTTCGGACAGGGGAGTGGGCGCAGAAGATAGCCTAAACGTTTTCGGCAAAGACAGGTTTGGGGCGGATGGCGCCCCTTCTAAATCGTCCCCAAGATATTTCGCGCCCAGGACGGATCGTAAAAGTGGAGTAGGTCTACAGTCGAAAGACGACTGCACGGCCAAGGAGATCGATTCCACCGAAGCCAAAGGAATCTGGAAGCTTCCTGCCGGTTACTGTGAAGCTGCGGTGACGAAAGCTCACTGCGTCTGGGATGCCATCGAGGCAAGGTGGTCGGTGGTGAAACATGAAAAATCAAAGTTTTGCCGGACCATAAACTACTTAGGTTTTGAAATAATCACTCCACCAGAATTCTTAGGGCTTGGGGTGACTCGCGTTTTCCCCTTTTTTCTATCAAAGTTATTAGAAGATCATGGACCATTCAATTCCATTGTCTTGTTGATTCCCTGTAATGGCTCACGAAATGAATTGAAAGAGATCCCTTCAGCAGAAGTGCTTGCTACAGTTAAGGCCGTTAATTGCCCCCTCTAACGAATTTAAGTTAACCTAGCGGGCCAGTTTGCAGGGCCGTCTTCTGCTTTCCTTTTTTTCTTACCAAAAACCTCCCATTCCATGATTTAACCACCCATGCTTTTGAGTTATTGCGACCCTCAATTTTGGAAGAAGTTCCAGGCCCAACACTGGCTACCGCGAGTGCCTACCGTCATTCGGCAACCGTTTAAGGTCTTCCCCTTCTCAGAAGCTTTTCTCCTTGGAGCGTTGAATTCTTTTGAGGAGGGCCTTCGCGGTGGCGACTTACGCGCTCAGTGCCTGGTCTCGGTCGGTGATTCGGAACGGGCTCCGCACCCGCCGCTTAAGAAGCTCTTTCGAAACAAAAGCCAATCCCTAGCCCAACTCGAAGAGGCCTGTGACAGAGTATTTCCCAAAAAGAGATTTGGATTGATGGTCACTAATCTGCAGTCTATCGATCCCGAAATTTGGAGCGCCATCACAACCTTCCTCCAGGATGCCCATCAAGGCATGGACTTCCACGCTCCACGCGCCTTTTTGGACCTTTTCTATGGGAACTATTTAAGTACCTTCACCGGGCTTCACAAGGACACCCAAGAGATCTTCGCCTTTGTAATTAGAGGAGAAAAAAGAATACTGGCCTGGCCGTTTGATTATTTTCTCTCGAAAATGGAGGGGCTTAGTCCCGGAGCCAGGTATCTTCATATGCGGCTTCCCATAGACCACAGAAAGTACCGCAAGGATGCGGTGGTTTTGGATGCCCAGGCAGGCGATGTCATCTATTGGCCATCTGACTATTGGCACGTGGCCGAGCCTCGATCCGAAGGCTCCTCGGCGATGCTCAGTTTGGGTCTCTTTCGGCAGGACGTCGTGGCTCCCCAGCCGGTCCAGGTTCCCAGCGGTGCTCACAAGCTTGAAAGCGCTCAGCAGTTACGCTGGTTGACCGGTTTCGGTTTTGAGTATGGTGGCCCAATTGTGGAAACTCCTGGCGGAAAGCGCGACGAGCCATTGGGGACGGTGACGGTGGTAAAGAAAAAAAACAGCCTTTTACTTTGGGCGGTAAACGTCGCTAGCCGTCGGGTATGCGTGGCTACTAATGGCCACTCCGTGACTCTCCCTCATTCCGCTGGGCTCGTAAATCTCCTGGAACGCATCGCCCAGGGTAAACCGGTTTCCGTTTCCCATTCGCCCAACCGCATGCGCGGTGTGGGCTCCCTGATCTTTGAAACTAACTGGAACCGGCAATGCGAACTTAAAACGCGCAAGCAGGTGTCTAAGCGCGATCCTGGTTTGTCCCTCGTTGCTTGGCTCCTTCGGGTTTACGCCGTCGATTTAATTAAAATTTAATTCAACGCTTGGAATTAAAATTAGCCCGAGCAGTCGTCCCGCTGCCGTTTTCGGCGAGTCGTGCCTAAGGCTCAGTTGGTTTAGATGTTTCTCCCACGTTCGGGGGAGATTGAAATTCATTAATACGCCAGGGTCTTTATAGATTGTGCTTTTTGCTGATTCCCCACTTTTGAAGGAAAGGTTGAGGGAAGGGTTTCGTCCATTCTTTCCGATAGGATTAGAGACGTACTAAGAAGACCTTTGAATCCTTATCCTTAATTCTTTCATTAAGGATGATGGCTCAAGCATTTCCTCTGTGCCCGGCCACTAATGGGGAGGACGCGGTAGCATTTTTATCGTCGTCGTATCAATTTTTAACTTCTTCGGGCCGACGACCTCTTTCGGAGCGGCACTAAAAAACTTCAATCCCGCTTTTTTCTCCACAGCATCGACGGTGGTTCGGTACTTTCCCCAATTGTTGGCATCCACAGACTGGTCATTGGGCATGATCACGGCGATGAGGCGTGTGTTTTCATTCACCCACTCTGTAGGTTGGGATTTTTCATCTCGGTTGGCCACCAAAATGACTTTAAAAATTTCGTTTGGGACGACCACTTTACCTTTGCCGACGGTATCGGCCGCCCCATGAAGTCCAGTGCCTCCCTGCCCAATGGGGCCGGAGACGATGAAAAGATCCTTGTGGTCAGTCGTCGCTAGGTCTCGGCTATATATTTCAAGCATTTCCCAGGCGCCGGCATTGTTGACGTGAGTTTGGGGCACGATGTTGGTCGTAAGGAACGTTGCAAAGCTCATCTCCTGATCGAGAGTGCGATCTCCATGAGGGCACATATGTCCGCGGTCGAATCCCGATCCTGAATAATCCGAATGGGAAACTTGGTGAAATCCGTGTGGCAAATCCGTGTCCGAATCAAACGATGGTTTTCGAGGCGCATCGCCAAGGTATTCCGAGGAAAGGTGCCAACTCACCCAGTTTGGTATCCCTTTTTGATCGTTGTAGGAAAGCGCGTAGTAGCGTTTTTCCATCAGGTAATTGGATTTGTTAGTTGCTTCTTTCGTGGCGTTGCTGGGGTTTCCCATGATCAGTTGCCATTCCTGAGGCGGAAGGCCTGCTTGGGAGAGAGTTGAAAAGACTAGGGTAAGTCCTAGGATTAACGAGCATATATGGTGCATGGAAAGTCTCCCGGGGAAGAAAAGTCGACCCAAGGCATCATTGGTGGATTTGCCCGCACCGCACAAGGGGGGAGTTTCCAGCGCGTTTGGTTTTTGGTGCCAAGTGTTAAGGGCGGTTACGGAAAAGAGTTTTGTCGAGGGAGGCGTCAACCGGACCTTTGCCTTTTTCTGGGACGCGATTCCATTTGATAAAGTTCTTTTTTTTGGGCCCTCCTGCAATTATCAGCTTGATATGTTTACGCACTGCCAAGGCAGCAGCGCTAATTGCAATGCACAACAAGGTGCGTTGTCCGTTGATCGTCGAAACACCTTCCGACGTAGTGGTCTTTTCACCTAATTCGACGCTCCAAATCGGCGGAACCTATTTTTTAATGAAAACTTCTTTGACGACAGCTGGCCCTCCCTTCACAATAATTTCTTCCAATTAATACCTTCGACAATTTTTTAGCAAAAACAACGCGGTATTTTCAATCGACGGAGTAATTATGAGAAGACTAGGCTCATTGCTGCTTTTCCTGTCCTTATTCTCAATGATGGGCGTTGCCGATGAACTTACCTTTCATATGCAAGTGCAGTTTGCCGTCAATTCGTCAGTCGTTGATGCCAAATATGATGATCAGTTGAAATGGATGGCTCGCTTCATGGAGCGGTATCCTAACTGTAGCGTTGTCGTTCATGGCCACTCCGACAGCTCTGGAAATAAGAAAAAAAACCTGGCCTTGTCGTGGGAACGGGCCGGAGCGGTGAGAAAGTTCATTCTGGAAAAATACGGCGTGGCAGCCGAACGCATTGCAGCCGAGGGTCATGGGGATTCGGTGCCGGGCATTGCGGACAATACCCCGGCTGGGCGTGCGGCGAATCGACGCGTTACGATGGCGGTGGCCAAGGATAAACCGGGCGCTTTCAAAGGTTTGAAAAAAGATATCGTGCTTTACGATACTCCCGCGGTTGTCTTTGAAGAGGTACCAAGCAAGATAGCCGACGTCGAAAAGCCAGCGTCAGCACCGGTCAGGGAAGTGGCAAACTTTACTCCGACAAGCACGTCAAAATTTGAAGTGAGCCGAGCTAGAGAACGCTGTCCTTTATTGTCGAAGACCTGCATTAATCAATTTGAATTTGGTCTGTTTGCCGCCCATCACTCCGCCCGCACGAGTCAATTTATTTCAGGTTCAGTGGTAAGCCTTTCGCTTGATTGGACGCCTCAGTGGTATCGATGGGATCGCTTGGCGATCTCTAGTCGGATCGGCGAACTTTTATTGCACGATCAAGACGGAGGGAGCTTCATTGCCCTCGAGACGGGACTGCTGTTTGGTTACGATGTAGCGGAGCGATGGACGATTCTCGCAGGACCTCTTTTCGGCTATTGGACGCAATCTGAGGTAAAGGGTTTTAGTCCAGGCATTTCCCTCGGAGCACAATGGTTTGTTGGACTCGACGCCGCCTTTCCCAAGGTGGGTGTTGAATACGTTTATTGGTATCAAAATGTGGCCTCCGTGCATCTGTTTCGGTTTAATCTCGGCGTGGCACTCTAATTTTTGAAAAAGATATATTGGGATTTTAATTTCAGGGGGAAATCGTGAATCATCGTGTATTGGCGGGGTATCTATTAGCTACTTTGGTTCTGAGCGGCTGCGGCAACGGTTTAGCAAAGAGGGCAAGGGCGTTTCTCGGCGTCTATCCAACCATCCGCGAAATATCCCCGATCGCGGGCGCCATTTCCGGTAAGACCAAGGTAGTCATTACCGGAACCGATTTTTCGGATGACTCTATTGTTCTTTTCAATGAGGTTCCCTGTACCTCTATTGTCGTGAACTCTCCAACCACGATACATTGTGTCACTCCTGCAAACCCCGCAGGACGAGTTGACCTAAAGCTCGTCACCGGCAAAACCACTTTTCCTGGAATTAACCTTTATACCTACGAGCCCATTCCCACGGTCGTAACCGTATCCCCGTCCGCTGGAAGTCCGGGCGCCGGAAATAATATCGTCATTACGGGAACCGGATTGCTTTCCGCTCAGTCTGTCACCATAGGCGGAAACCTCTGCACGAATTTATCGATCATCAGTGCGACGAAGATCTCATGTACCGTTCCTGCCGGAGTGTTAGGAACGTTTGATCTTGTGGTGACGAACGATGAAGGTGTTTCCACTACTACGGGAACCTACTCTTATTCTTCAACCGCCTCTATCTCTGCTATCTCACCGAGCGGCGGTCCGATGTCAGGCGGCACTTTAGTTACGATTACTGGAGATGGCTTCCGGCCTAAAGCCACAGTCAAGGTTGGTGGAATTGTCTGCTCGACGGTTACCGTGGTGTCGCCTACCTCAATCACCTGCACCGCCGGAGTCTCAGCCAACGAGGGATTTTCTGATGTCGAAGTCACTAACGCGGATCACCAAACCGCTGTGGGCGCTGGACTCTTTTTCTACGAAGGGGCTCCCACGGTAGCGTCGGTCACCCCTTCGGGCGGCCCGACTGCCGGTGGCACGACCATTACACTTACCGGAACTCGATTTCTTACTGCCACGGGAATTACCGTGGGCGGAGTGGCTTGCACTAGCTTGAATATCATTAGCAAGACTTCAATAACTTGCGTTACACCAGCTGTCGCGGCCGGGGCTGCGGATATCGCCGTTACTAACGGGGGAGGCCCAGGCATTTTGGCAGGAGCTTTTACCTATGCGCCAAATCCTACGGTCACGTCTATTAGCCCCGCCTTTGGAGGGATTGCCGGAGGAGCAATTGTTACGATTACTGGAACTAATTTTCAAACTGGCGCCACCGTTACGATTGGCACAACGGCTTGTGCTGGATTTAGCGTGGATTCCAATACGCAAATCACTTGCACCACTCCGTCCGGCTCTGCTGGCGTGGTGAGCGCCAAGGTTACAAATCTCGATGCGCAAAGCGGGACTGGGGGAAGCTTCACCTATGACGCCGCGCCAACGTTAGGGGCGGTTTCTCCAACCAGCGGCCCCCTTCCTGGGGGTACCACGATTACATTGGCTGGCACTGGATTTCTTTCCACGACCGAAGTTCGGATCGGTGGCAACTTGTGCGGCAGCTTAAGTGTTACTAACGACATTTCCCTGACGTGCGTCACTCCGGCAAGCACCATCGCCGCACCTGTTGGCATTGCGGTGACCAATGCCTCAGGAACTTCGACTTCGGCTGGTGCGTTTACCTACAATCCGCCGCCTACTATTGCTTCCGGGATCTCTCCCTCGGCTGGCAGCGCGCTGGGCGGCACAGTGATTCGGGTGGCGGGGACTAATTTCGGCGCGGGAACCACAGTTACAGTGGGGGGGAATATTTGCACCGGAGTCAGCGTGGTTTCGTCGGCCGTGCTTACCTGTTCTACCTCGGCGCATGCTTCCGGACTAGCTGCTGTGGTCGTTACAAATGCGGATGGCCAATCAGCCACTGCAAGCAACAGCTTCACATTTGAAAACAACGCCACGCTCACCTCGATTTCACCCGTCTACGGCAGCCCGAGCGGCGGTCTCACAGTGACATTGACCGGCACCGGTTTTCTCACCGTATCTCGGGTCACGCTCGGCGGCGCAGAGTGCGGATCTCTTAACTTAGTAAACGCAACTACGGTGACTTGCGTAACTCCTTCGCACGCGGCTGGAGTCGTCGACGTCGTGGTCATTAATGGGAACGGCCCCACGACATTATCTCAAGCCTTTACCTACGCGGACCCCGCTATTGCGAGCGTGACTCCAGTGGCCGGTACCACTGGGGGAGGAAATACGATCACAATTACCGGTACCGACTTCCGACCAGGAGCCACCGTGACGGTCGGGGGAATTCCGTGCACTTCAATTACCGTCGTTTCTTCAACCTCGATCACTTGCGTGACCCCGGCGGTTGCTGAAGGGCCTACCACTATTGTCGTTACCAATGTTTCTGGTGGTTCGGGCACCAAAGCCGCAGCTTTCACGTTTGAAGCCTCACCCACACTGACCGCGGTTTCGCCGAACGTTGGGCCTTTGGGGGGCGGTACTACAATCACTCTCACCGGCACGCGATTTCTTTCCGTAACAGGAGTCACTGTCGGTGGTAATCCGTGTTCGTCAATCAGCGTGGTTAGTCCGACAAGTCTTACGTGTATTAGTCCGGCCGGAATTGCCGGAGCCAAAGATGTGGCCGTGACGAACGCCACAGGGATCATCGCCATGATCGGAGCATTCACCTACGCTCTACCTCCGACGATATCCAATGTTTCTCCATCCGCAGGCGCTACTGGCGGCGGCACCTTGCTTACCATTACTGGTACGGGCTTTGCGGCAACGCCTACGGTGACCATCGATGGGTTTGTTTGTGGCTCCCCTTCCTTCATCAATGCCACCCAAGTAACGTGCACCACTCCGGCCCATGTGCCGGGAGCGACAACCATTGTCGTGACCAATCCGGACGGCCAGATAGCAACGGGAACCAATCTGATTACGTATGAAGGCGTCCCCACGGTGGGTAGCCTTGCCCCTGCCAACGGGCCTAAAAGTGGGGGTACGACAGTCACCCTTACGGGCACCGGATTTTTATCGGCAACTACCGTCCGTATTGGCGGTGTGGTATGCGGCAGCTTGAGTTTGGTAAGCGCTACAAGCGTTACCTGTGTTACCCCGGTGGGACTCGTATCGGGGGGTGTTGACGTCGCTGTGACTAACGCCGCCGGAAGCGGCAGCCTGATCAACGGATTTTCTTACGATGCTCCCCCAAGCCTCACCTCCAATGTATTGCCACTTGCCGGCACTACGGTCGGGAGCACTCGCTTACAGCTAACGGGACTAAATTTCGTCAACGGATTGGGAGTCCTTGTCGGCGGCGTTGCTTGTACGTCAATTAATTTCGTTTCCAGCACGAGCATTACTTGCCTCACGCCATCACACGTTGCTGGTTTGGTCGATATCGTTGTGACAAATCCAGATGGGCAATCGTATACGGCAATTGGCGCCTTTACCTACGAAGGCTCTCCTACCGTATCCGCTATTTCCCCGTCCTCAGGGCCAGTGGGAGGCGGAAAACTTGTCACGCTTACGGGAACCAATTTTCTCACGGTATCTGGCGTGACCATCGGAGGAAGCACTTGCACTGGTTTGATTTCTTTGTCGGCGACAAGCCTACGGTGTTTTACCCCCGCACACGCCGCGGGTACGGTAGATGTGATAGCAACGAACACCACCGGATCTGGCTCGCTTTTAGCTTCTTATACCTTTTCGGGGGTTCCGACCGTCACCGAGATCTCGCCCAAAGGGGGCGGAATCGGCGGGGGCACTGCCGTTACCCTCAGTGGAACCAATTTTGTGTCGGGAGCCACGGTAACTATCGGCGGCATTACCTGCACCTCACCTACGGTGGCAACGTCAACGCGGATCACCTGTAGTACGGGCGCTGTTGCCGCTGGAACGTATGACGTAGTAGTTACCAATCTCGACACTTCAACGGGTACCGGCACGAATTTATTTGTCTATGAGAACGCACCGACTCTGGCCTCGGTTTCTCCGACCACCGGCGCGACGGCGGGGGGAACGACTCTCTCGCTGACGGGCACCGGCTTTCTTTCCGCCACAGGGGTAACCATTGCCGGAGTGGCCTGTACTTCGTTAGTAAAAGTGAACGCCGGCAAAGTGACGTGCATTACCCCCGCACACGCGGCAGCCACCGTTGATGTGAACATCGCCAATGAGACGGGGAATATTACCCTTGCAGCAAGTTTTACTTATGCCAATCCGCCGACAGTAACTTCCGTTTCACCAAGTGCTGGAAAAATCGCTGGAGGCGACGATATTTCTATTACCGGGACCAATTACGCCGCCGGAGCTACCGTGGCCATTGGTGGCGTTCCGTGCGGTAATGTCACGGTGGTGTCGCCCACCCAAATAACCTGCACCACGTCGGCCACAGCGGCGGGAACGTTATCCATTGTCGTAACAAACACTGATGGCCAAACAGGAACGGGAAACAATCTTTTCACCTATGAAGGCGCCCCCGTACTTATATCGATTTCCCCCTCAGGCGGACCGACCGCAGGAGGAAATTCGATCTCATTAAATGGATCCGGGTTTCTCACCGCAACGGGGATAACGGTGGGTGGAGTGGCTTGTAGCGCGATTGGTTTATCAAGTAGCACAGTAGCCACTTGTGTAGTGCCGACGGCGTTAGCCGGCGCGGCAGATGTGGCGATTACCAATACGACGGCCACGGCGACGCTTGTAGGCGCCTACACTTATCGGGCGGCTCCGACCGTCGGATCCGTAGCGCCAGGCAATGGACCCATCGGTGGCGGAACTACGATTACCCTAACGGGTACTGGTTTTGTGGCGGGCGCTGCGGTTACCGTGGATGGAAATTCCTGCGCTAACGTCAACGTTACCTCCTCAACTACAATCACCTGCTTAACGCCTTCGGGAACGGCGGGATTAAAAAGTATCGTTGTCACTAACGCTGACAAGCAATCGGTTACGGGAGCGAATCTTTTTACTTACGTGGGGGCTCCGACCATTACCACCGTCTCTCCCACGGCTGGACCAGTGGGCGGCGGAACGTCTCTTACCGTGAATGGCACCAATCTTTCCACTACTGTTTTAGTTAAGGTTGGCGCGATCACGTGCACCGGCTTGGTCGTTGTGGGTCCAACGCAAATCACTTGCAACACGCCGGCCAGCGCTGCCGGTGCCGCGGATGTGGTGCTTATCAATTCGGGTGGGACTGCAACTTCTATTGGGGCATATACCTATCGCAACGCTCCTACAGTGGCGTCCGTTTCCCCGTCTAGCGGATCTTCGGCTGGTGGAACCACACTTACCCTAACCGGAACAAATTTTCTTGCGGGGGCCACAGTCACCGTTGGCGGCAGTGCTTGTACCGCCGTGGCGATCGTCTCTTCGACCTCAATCACCTGTACCTCTCCAGCGCATGCGGCGGGAGCGGTCAACGTGGTCGTTACTAGTACCGAAGGGCAAACGGGAACCGGTACCAATGCCTATACGTATGAAGGAACGCCGACATTGTCGTTGGTCACCCCCAATACAGGATCATTGGCAGGAGGAACGTCGATTACTGTTTCGGGAACTAATTTTCTTTCGGCCACCGGGGTAACCATAGGAGGCGTAGCTTGTACCTCGCTAAAAATTACGAACGCCGCTTCACTAAGTTGCGTCACTCCAGTGGGCAGCGCCGGAGCAAAAGCTGTGGCCGTGACTAATCCTTCGGGAACAGGAACCTTGCCTAGCAGTTTCACCTACCAAGCGCCGCCAGTGATTAATACCGTGACACCTACTGCAGGTGCCATAGCCGGAGGCGATTTAGTAACGATCAGCGGAACTGGATTTTTGGCTGGCGCTACTGTGCTCTTTAACGGTGTCGCGTGCACGGCGGTTACTGTGGTTTCAGCGACCTCCCTTACTTGCACTACGCCTGCGAACGCGGCTGGCTCGGTCATCATTAAAGTGACGAATACTGATACGCAGTCGGGAATGTTGAACTCTGGATTCCGCTACGAAGGCGCTCCAACGCTATCGTCGATCACGCCGGCGTCGGGAAGCATCACCGGAGGCAACACGGTGACTTTGGCGGGAACTCAGTTTGCTACCGCCACGTCGGTGAGTATTGGGGGTAACGCCTGTACCTCGCTTGTAAAAGTGTCACCGACTTCGCTAACTTGCACCACGCCAGCCAAAGCAGCTGCCAGTTATAACGTAGTAGTGACCAATCCTACTGGTAGCGCGACACTTATTAACGGATTCACCTATTATCCTGGACCTACGGTAACAGCCATTAGTCCGACAACGGGCGGTACGGCTGGAGGTGCGGCGGTAACGGTTACAGGAACAAACTTCCGTGCAGGGGCGACCGTAAAGATCGGATCCGTGGCGTGTGGAACGGTAACGGTAGTTTCTGCAACGTCTATAACCTGCACGACGGGCGCGGCAGTGGCGGGATCGTACAACGTAGCAGTAACGAACACCGGTGGGGATTTCGCCGAAAGCCCCACCAATCTCTTTACCTACGAGGCCGTTCCGACAATCACGACGATCTCACCCAGTTCGGGCTCCGCTCAAGGCGGGCTTAAGATTACGATCACGGGAACTGGATTTTTGTCAGCCACCGGTGTGACTATTGGGGGAACCTCCTGTGGCACTTTCGTTCCGATGAGCGCAACCCAAGTGACCTGTGTCACTCCTGCAAAATCAGGGGGCGCTTACACCGTAGCAGTCACCAATGCCGCTGGTATTGGCTCAAAGGCAAGCGGCTTTTCCTACAACACTTTCGCCGCCCGAGCGTACTATGCCGCGCATCCCACCGGTGATGGAAGAATCTTCATTTGGGGCGGCATTGCCGGAGGCGCCGCTGCTAACAATGGAGAGATTTATGATCCTGTCACCAATAGCTGGGCAACGGTAAGTGCGACGAATGCCCCTTCGGCCCGCTACCGGGCAGTTTCAGAGCTCGTAAATGGAAATAAGATTTTCATTTGGGGGGGAACCAATGGTGCCACGTACCTAAACGATGGCAAGTTGTATAATCCTGCAACCGATACGTGGACGAACGTTTCCGCAACTGGAGCTCCTGCGGCAAGGTCATTGGCTAGATCTGTTGTGCATGACGGTAAGTATGTACTCATTGCCGGCGGCGTAGTGGCAAGTAACGCGCTCGTGAGCGGTGCTTCGTTCTATAATGTTGCTGAAGATACCTGGATCACTCCCGCTGGTGGCGACAAGGTTAAGGGCTATGGAGCTTCGGCGTTCGTAGCGAACTGTTCCGGTAGCAATAGAAAGCGGGGCAGCAGTTATACCGACGATGATGACCATGAAGACAATTCTGCTTACGCGGTATTTTGGGGCGGGGCTACCTTCTCGCCCAGCTTTTCAACTTTTTCCAATGGCTTTCGTACTGCGGTGCCGCCTAAGGCCGCTGAATCATGGGCGGCCTCGGGTTCTACGGCATTCCCTCTGGATAAGAAAAGCACAACTCCGGGATTCATTGACGCGGCAGTGATTAATCGCTCCCTCACCGAGCCCAAGGTTTGGGGCGGGCAAGATTCAACAACCTTCTCGGGCTCTCTGCAAATGCATACTTACACCTGCGTGGGGAACGGTCGGGCGATGTGGGCATCGGAGGCCTCAGGAGCGGCGATGGGTAAGTTTCTTCTTCCTCCGGGGCTGCAGGCTATTTTTCAAACCACGGGAAGCAATCCCAATTATCAGGAAATGCTTCTCTGGGGCGGCGGCTTTAACAATGCCATTTACTCAAGTGGAGGATTTACTATCACTTCCGTCAATGGCAAGAAGATGGACTTCCAGCCTGCGGTATCAACCATTGGCGCGCCGAGCTCTCGTGGCGGCCATGCCATTGTGACCTCGTTTGTCCCTGGTGTCGGCGTTCACGATCGTAAGTTCTACGTTCTGGGTGGCATTGGTCCGGGTGGTTATGATGCTACGGCAAGTATGTACAATGCTGCGACAAACACCTGGAGTGCTATTGCGACGCCGTAAAATGTTTTTTTCGGTGGCACTGCTGGGTTTGGTAAGTACGAATTGCACGAGATCGTCTAAAGAGATCGCCAGCGTTGGCTCCTACAAGCTTAATTCGAGGGAGCTGGAAATGGCGCGAGAGGTGCGCCGTTTGCTAAATCGAAACGACGAAGAATCGAAAGTGGCAGACGAGATCTGCCTTGCCTTTTCGTCAGCTGAAATTTTGGTTCGTTTTGGTATCCCACTTACGCCTCAAGAGATAAAAGACGAAGCCAAACGCATCGAAAAGGAGTCGGTTCAGCCGGAGCTTTTGAATCAGGTAAAAAAGATTTTAGGAGACGGAACCTCCGAGTATTTGAAACTTTTTGTCCTTCCCACGCTGGCGCAGCGGCGTCTTCAACGGGACTTCTTCCGATTTTCTCCCCAGACCCAAGGGGAGATAGGAAAACTTGCCGACACACTTTCAAAAAAAGCAAAGTCGAACAAAAAACCGTTTTCCTCCTGGCCTTCCCGTGAAGGGGTTACGGTCTCCGCTTTTTACTTAGGACCGTTGGGAGAGGTAACGGACCAAGAGAGTGACATTTCTCTTCCCGCTGGTATCAAGGAAAAAACGGCATTAGACAGCGAAACGACAGGAAAGTTACAGAGATTGGGAGAGGGCGCCTCGTTGCCCGAAGCTCTTGAATCAGGCGATCAATTTCTCATCTTCCGCCGAATCTATAACTTCAAAAAATTCCGTGGGTGGAAAAAGTTTGAAGTTCTCACTGTCTCCAAACGGAAGTGGGAACCGTGGTTAGCCAACCAGTCTTCTACACTTATGCGCAGTGGACTTTGTGCCCCGTAAGAGGCGCCCCTTTTGTCCTGACATTTCACTGTGCGCTGCGCCCGCGTTGCGGCCAAATAGTAAACGTAATATTAAGCCCGTTAACCTGCGCTATTTTTTACCATCGTAAAAGGAACTACCAACTTACCCGGAGGTCCGGGGAGTAGAAAAATACGATCTTTTTCAATTTCGATAAGTGGCGTTCCCGGAAAAAGAATCACGTCGATCCAGGGATTGGCAAAAACCCCCACGTGTTCCGCCTCTTGTTCTGGTTTGGTAAGAAAAATTCCAGTCAAGTCGTGAAAGGCTTCCTTGTACCATTTTGGTGGGTAATCGGACTTCACGTAGGGCGTAGGACCAGCTACCAACCGCCGATATAGATGGAGCGATTCCAATACCTCTTGTGCGTTGAAATGCTGCTTGTCTTGGTACCTACCCGAAATAAAGTGACGAAAAATTTGGCCTGGTGTGGATTGGATCAACGAGAGGTGAGAAGGAACGCCATAGGTATCTAATCGCAACTTCCCTCCCTGAAACCCTCCTGGATCAGGAGTCTTAAGAGAACCTTGCCGTTCCATTAGTTGGGCGGCGTACCCTCTTGCCGCCCGCAACAATTCTTCCTCAGTACTTTCCTCGTTTACTAACGTTTTTAGGCAGATTTGGCCAAAAATCGGGGGTGAGCAGAATGTTAAAACCAGTACTAGCGCTAACAAATTACTTCGCACGTTAAATTCAACCCTCTTTTGTTCTTAAGCCTTAGCTTAATTAAGGAGGAAGGCTCAAGGATAAAGGCTTAAGGATTAGTGCAGGGGGTTGCTTAAAAGGGAGATTTTGCGCTATGAGATGCCTTCAATGGACACCAAAGACCTAATCCACTGTGCCGTTAGCTACGAGCTCACCCGTATATATTTGGGCGGGGATCCTGAGGATCGTCCCAGCTTTTGGAAAGCCTACGCTGAGATGCTGGCGCACAACCAAAAGACAGGTTACCAAAACGCCCGCATCCGAACCTGCTGGTCGCAGCTAGAGGCTTTGGGCCTGGTGAGCTCAGCGCCCGAAATTGCTTCGAACTCTTTTTCCTTCGGACAGCCTTTAAAAAAGGCTCCCTCCCTACCAAATGCCGAAATTGATGCTTTTTAGGTCCCTACCGGCCTGGGTCTGTGGTATTTCAGCCCCAGCATTCGGGGTAAAAACACCCGGTTTAAGGCGAACCAAAGCGGCCTCACCCTTGCAATTTGAGAGTGAGAAATAAGCCTTAATTAAACGTTTTAAAGGAGTTCCTATGTTTTCCCGTAACTTATCCATTTTTGCCATCGTCGGCCTATTATCCTTTCCTTGTTTCGGTGAGTCGGCAGCCTCAAAGAGCGAACAAGCTGACAAGGACGAGGCACGAGCCGAAGAACGGGCTAATGAAAAGTTTAAGAAGCGCGATGAGGCTCTAAAAAAGCGAGAATCAGAGGTTGGTGATTGGGAAAGCAAATCCCGGGATGAAAAGAAAAAAACCGATGAGGCCATCAGCGAGGCTTCCCACAAGGTCGATCCCTATAAGATGTCCTTTGGATTTCACGCAGGAATCAACTTTGCCAACGCCAATTTGGTCCCGACGGTGGCGACGTCAAACAAAGTAGGGCTTACTTTGGGCGCCTTTTTTGAAACTCCAGTAATGCCTGGATTTTTATTTCTTCAGCCAGAATTTGATTTTGTCCAAAAAGGATCCGAAAACACTCATTTTGGGCCCAATGCGAATGTCCGACTCAACTATCTTGAAATCCCCGTTTTGCTAAAAGCGAAGTTTGCCCTTCCTAAAATTAAGCCGTTTGTATTGGGCGGTATTACTGCAGGCTATCTGTTGAGTGGGAGTGTCGACGGAGCTCCGGGTGTGACGCTTTCTCGATTTAAAAGTTTAGAGATTGGTTACGTCTTAGGTGTCGGCTTTAGTTATCTCTTGGGCGACAACCTTAATTCTCCAGAATTTACCCTGGAAGCACGAATGGGTTCTGGCTTTAGTAATTTAGATTCCGTAGCCGGCGAATGGACCAACCGGAACTTTTCCCTGCTTGCAGGAATCCAGTTTTAATGGGCAGTTCGCAGAAGGGCAGTAAACGCCCTTCTGCGCTGCTTAATCCAGCATCGCAGCGCTCTGTTCTAGCCCGATACCGGGGCTCACAGAGTCTGCCAATGCCTCGGCACACATCGAGGCCACACTAGTTCTATTCGAACGCGAGGGATTTTTCTCTCGTAGTTCCCAAAGATGATGGACGATTCTCGGCGATACCTTCTGAAGTCCCGCAATTTCGATAAACTGCTCTAACGTGAGTGCAGTGCGCGACCGCAATACGTCGTGATTACGTGCCGACCAGACGGCTCGCACCACAGATACGTCGGCATCCATGAGATTGAGCCACTTTACGAATTCCGCTCTGGTTAATGACGGATCGGCCTCAATTCTCTTTTTCTGCTCGTCCTTAAGGTTGAGATTCCAAACTTCATCCAAGCCAAAGTTCTGCAGGACCATGGTGTGATCGGAGAGTGTAAATTTGCCTGAGTGCCAGTTTTTCATCTCTTGGACCGAGTCACTGACAAGCCGGGCAAACCACCTAAAAAAACCGGGACCCTTTACGACTTGCCCTGCCGCCTGAGCCTCTTTCAACTTCTTTTGCTCATCCGCATGAAGCACGGCATTGGCCTGTTTGGAAACGTCCTCGGAAACGAAAACAAAACGTTTGGGACCTGCTGGTAAAAAACGACCAGCTGCCCAAATGGCCAGTTTGCTTCCCCAACTTACCGTCGCTACGGCGTAGGCGCCTTTGACGGCTCCTGCTCGAAACAGCGAATGCATGGTGGTGTCGATGAAGCTCACGCCCCATAAAATATAAGAACGCGATTGGTGGTTGAGCAGTCCCTTAAGTTCCAAGGCGCGCATGCTGTCGTCCATCAAACCATCTAGCCAAACCTCAGGAATAGTTAGGCCTAGACCTCCAAATAAAAAGTCCCAGGAATTGGGAGAGGGCACTCCGTGGCGTTCTCCGTCTGAGCCGACGATTGTTTGTCCAGAAGCCACAGCTAGGCTTCTCAAAACGTAGCTGATTCCCAGGGATCTAAAAAAGTTGATGTTTGCAGACTTGAACCAACCGGTGCGGTTGTAGAGAGCCACTGGCCAAAATTCTTTGAAAAAGGGAAAGGTATGGGACGTACAGAAATTGGACCATTTTTTTGCGTTGTAACCAAACGCGGCGCCTACTCCGCCGGCAATTGCGGCGATAGCGGCACTGGTGGGATTTAGTCCGTATTTGGTGAGAATTACCATTCCCGAAGTTGTAAACTTCGCTAAGGCCACCAAACGTGCGGCGACTACGACGTTATAGGGATGGCTGCGGTTCAACCAACCGACCACTTGACCACTACCGTTGTAAACGGCCATAGCCGCGCCAACCGCCACAGCTTCGGTAGCTGCAAAGGGATGGCGGGAGGCTCTAGCTACTGTGCGAACCGAGCGACCCACACGGTTTCTGGCTTTTCCAAACCAACTCAGGCGAAATTGTTCATTCTCTACTAGACCGGTTTGGATTTTAGCTTCAACGATATCGGCGACGTCGGCTTCTATACTTCCCGGAGCTAGCTTTGGCTGGACTGCATGAACGTCGGCAAGCTGATCCTCTAGAACCTTAGAGTCGGCGTCGAGGTCGACGAAGGACTCCTGAATCTCGAGTTGCATGTTGGGATAGCGAGCGCCCACCACATCGCGGACCTGTTTTTCGAAAGCCTTCCTGGTCTCGATTGAGGCGCCCTTAGGCACCACCACGACGACCAGTACGGGTTCGTTGGAGGCGGGCAATACGGAAACGCCATTGGAGGTATTGAACTCGTCGAAGAGCGTGGGCATGTCCTCAACGTTCATCTCACCGGCATCCACCATGATATTGGCCCCATAACGATTGGTGCCCTCAGTGGTGAGATAAACGGTAAATCCTTTTCCCTTGGGGTCCGCTTTGAGGGGAGACGCCAGGAATAGAACGGCCGCTGCTACGACAAAAAACAGAGAAGTGAGTTTCATTATTTAACCTGAATAAGTTGAGGGAATGGTTATAGGATAAATAACGCATTGCGTCTACGGAAAGGTACCTTTCCGTAAATTTCTAGGGAGTTAGCACAAGACCCTGACCCTGTGAAAATGGGGTGTTGGGGGCTGAACGAGAGGCAATGAGGGAACCTCCAAAAAGCTTAGTTCCCCATTTTTTGACGGTTTATCGTCGCGACAGTATCGTTTGGCGTTCGTGAAATCCTATTTTGACCTTAAATCGAAGGGTAATCCAACGGCCCAGGGTTGGTTTTGGGCGTTTGCCGCCTTCCTCTTTGCTTCAGCAAGACTCTTTGAGCAGGGGCTGTCGCTAGATCCTGCCATCTACTCCACGATGGCCCGTAATTTCGCCGAATCAGGCGGCTGGCGCATTGGGGTGGGTAAGTACTTTTTTCAAGATTTCCCCGATCATCCCTATCTCTTTGCTTGGCTACAGGGGCTTTTCTTTCGGGCCTTTGGGGCCTCGGATTTCACGGCCCGGGTGCCAAGCCTGGTGATGGGGTGTTTGACCCTTTATTTCTTTCATCAATTTCTCTACAGAAACTTTGGAGAGAAGAGGGCAAATCTTTTTTGCCTACTCACCGTATTAAGCCCCCCCTTTGTAGGACGCTTTGCTACGCCTTATCTAGAGATCTCCTATTTTTTCTTCTTTGTGGTGAGTCTGGATTACCTAGATAGGTCTCTTCAGAGCGGGCGGATTTCCCAGTTATTGGTTTCCGCTCTTTTATTCGTTGGCGCCTTTTTCACAAAAGGCATCGCGTTGCTTCCGGCACTGGCCCTTCTTGGCTATTGGAGCTGTTTTGGTGTTGATCCAAAATCGCGCAGTGTGAAATGGTTTCTTTTTTGGTTGTTGGTCACCGTAATAACGGGCACGGCCTTAATTGGGGTTCAGACCCATTTCTCAGAGTTCCCCTTTTGGAGAGAGTATTTTTACCGCGCTTTTTTTAAACGGGCGACGCAATCTCATAATTTATTAGAGGGTGAAATCAGTTTCTTTCTCTTGATATTCAAACTCCACCCCTTGCACTCCTTTTTGGCTCTGGCTGGATTTGGTTGGGGGCTAAAGAAAAGGGACGAGCGCTCACTGCTAACTTTTGGATCGGCGGGGCTGATTCTGTTTGGGGCGGCAAATGGTGTTTTGGGAAAGGGCTACCATCATTACACCTATCCTACGTTTCCCTTTGTAAACTTTTTGGCCGTGGTCGGATTAAGCCAGTGGGCGGTCGCCCAACGGTGGCGTCCTGAGACAGTTCGGCAATGGGCATTACGACTAGGCCTTTTTTACCAACTCCTGTGGAATCTGTTGCCCATTCCCCTGCGAAGAAAACCCTATGTAGATTTTTTTCAGTTCCGTCCCAAAATTGCGGCGATGAAAAACAGCGGGCTTAAGGAACTTCAGGGGTTAAACCTCTCTGACACCGACTGGCTATATCCAGCAGTTTCCCTTTGGTACTGGCAAGCCGACACCCGCCTAATTGAATCTGTGAAATTGCTGGAGAAGGGGGCACTTCTCACTGAGGTCACAAAGACTTCCGATGAACTGCGCAGTTCATTAAGGCAACAAGGTTTCACCCTTTGCGACTCAGCCGACCATTATTTGCTATGGACAGTGGAGGAATACCGAATTCCCTGTCTTCAGGCCCACCGGAAGGTTTGGCCGTAGGACACCAAAGGTAAGGCTCGATTTTTTACCTAAGTTATGTGAAAGAGAAGGGGATGTCTTCTCCTAAGCCACCGTCTGACAAAGCCTCTGCCGACAAATTCGTCGCCGAAGTCCGCCGCCATCAAGAATCCCAAGAGAAGACCTACCGATCCAGGGCTTTGGCGATGTATCCGCATATTTGTGGAAGGTGCACGAGAGAGTTTAGCGGAAAAAAGCTTCGAGAATTAACAGTGCATCATCGAAATCATAATCATGACGATAATCCCTCTGATGGCAGCAACTGGGAATTGCTCTGTATTTATTGCCATGAAAACGAACACGCCCGAAACGCGGTGGCCGATTCTTACCTGGGTGGCGCTGATTCTCCTGGCGGCATTCCTAAACCAGAACTATCCCACAATCCGTTCTCGGCGCTTTCTGATCTTTTGAAGAATAAGAAGTAGATTGGTATATTGTGCGAGCTCTCGATCGGGGTGGTTCTCCACTCAAATATTGCCTGCGGCTATCTTGGGAATGCGATGTCCCCTTGGGGGGCACTTTCCTTGCGGGATGCGTTACCGGAGGATTCTCCCGAACTGATCCGTCTATAAAAAAAGAGGGCTATGACCATCGCGTTCTCCAATAGGCTTATTTTTTTTCTCGGTGGTCTGGGACTTATCGTCATCGCCGGGTGTTATGTCGCCACTCAGCCGACGATCTCAGTCAATCACGGCACCGGTTGGGATGGGCGCTACTATTTTGAATTGGCAAGCCAGTTCGCCAGGCATCTGCCTCTGATGGGTCGCAAGCCCTTCGTGTATCGGCTTGGACTGCCGTGGTTGGTGGGTTGGCTGTTCCCTGAAAATCTCCTGGTCGGTTTTTGGATCCTTAATGAGCTCTTCAGTTTTTGTTTACTCATCTGTTTTATTGTCTTTTTGAAGGCCACTGGCTTACGACCATTCACGATAGGAATAGTCACCCTGTTTTTTATTGGCAATCCCTGGGGACCGGTCCGATTTTCGGCGTACTATCCTGCCAATGTTGATGCTCCGGCCCTTTTCTTTTTTTCCCTCTTCTTTGCGCTAATGACTAGGCGGCGGTCGTTCACGCCAGGCACGGTAGCCCTGGTTAGCCTGATCACTTTGGGGGGCGTTTTCTTTCGGGAGATCCTGCTAGTAACCGCCGTTGCTTTTCTATTTGTCAGGAAAAACGGCGCGACCGCTGGCGCCGTCCCATCGCGGTTCCCCGCACTGGCGCATCTCGGAGGGAGGAGAGTTCTGCCTCTTTGCCTCGGCGTCTTGGGTACGATCGTCGCTCATGAGATGGTGGTTGTGACTCCCTCTGCCTTTTCGTTTGGAAAAGTTGCCCTGATAAATATAGTCGTAAGCTTAAAAGATCCTCTGCGCTTAGTAATGGCGTCTTTCAATGCTTACGGCCCCGTCCTTGGTCTGGCCGGAGTGGGGCTGACCTTACGGTGGGGACATTGGCGGCGGGAGCGCCCGGAATTCTTAGCCTTCGGATTGATCGTACTGTTTCTCTCTTTGATCGGGGGCGGGGACCTCGAGCGATTTGCGCTGTGGGCCCATCCCCTAGTTTATCTGGCCATTGGAGAGGGGCTTGAACACGTATGGAGAGCGCTTGGCAAAACCGGCGTCGCCGCAATCCCGTTTTTTACGCTGCTGCTGTTAGCCCAAATAATGGGGCAGCGTCTCTTTTGGAATCTGCCGCCGGGTTCCGCCGAGCTTCTTTCAAGGGGCCCGGAGATTACCCTTTGGGCGCCCTATGGTTCCCACGTGAACCTCGGACAATGCTGGATTTCCTATATGGACCGGGCAACTCGGCACTTGATTGAACTCCAATATTTGGGACTGTTTGTGATTTTGGGAGCCTTAGCAAAAGGGGCCGTTCGACGTAAAAATAGCCAACGTCACCGACCAATCGGCGTCGCCTAGCCGTATTCCTGTGGTCCACGACCAGGAATTGGCCTCACTCCAGGGTACGCCGATTGCACAAATACACGCCATGGGCCGAGGCGGAATTTCGTCATTTTTTTCAATAATTTTGGGTCTCCTTGGCCTGTTGGCGCCAACTCTCCTTTTTGCCGAACCGGTCTCCATCACCTGGATGATCCGACGCCATATTCCGGCGGTGCTTTCTATTGCGCAGGAATCATTTGAAACGCCGTGGTCTGAAGATGAATTTCTTTTCAATCTCCGAAAGACTGACGTTGTCGGCATGGTAGCCGAACGCAATGGCAAGGTTGTTGGCTACATGGTGTACGATCTTAGCGCTACGAAGGTCGTGCTTTTAAATTTTGCCGTCGCCTCTGAAGCCCGAAACACCACTGTGGGGTCTCAGATGCTGGAGCGGGTTATCAGAAGACTTTCTGGACTTCGCCGAGACGAAATCATTCTCGATATTCCTGCAGATATCCAAGAAGCCCAGGGCTATTTCGAAGCAAAGCGTTTTAGAAAAGTGATCAACCCAGAAGAAGGTTACGGACCTTTAAAACCGAACGAAACCAGAATGCGTTATCGGATTCCCAAGGTCGGCACGACGAAGAATCTTGAGCAGCTTGAGCAGAGGGATTTTTATGAACAACTAGACATCCCCATGCATGCCACTTTGGAACAGATAGAGGCGGCGTATAAGGCGAGCCGTACTCTTTCCAAAGGTAAGCCCGAGGCACAAAGAATTTTCGAACAGGCGTATCTGACGCTGAAGGACCCGGTGAGGCGTGCCAAATACGACGATCATCCGGCCAGTCGGCCAGCGGCACGGGAGTTACCCGATTCGGTAATGGAGGAGTACGCCCCTTCCGAAAATCTGGCAGTTATCAGCGCCCAACCAGAAAGTGAAAACTACTACCAACGTTTTGGTCTTCCTGAGAACATCGACCAGAGCAAAATTATTGATCGATACATCACATTGGCCAACCAATTTAATACGGATCCGCAGGCCCTGGTAAAACTTGCAGAGGCATTCGCTGTGCTCAGACACCCCATCACGCGCGCCGCCTATGACAGGCAAGAGAGACGACGGCAGCAACCTGGTGGAAATGAATTGGTGGAGAGTCTGAGAGCTGCTGCAAAACTGGCGAAACCGTCCTCGAGCGATCTTTATGAACGAACAGGAATTCCGCCAGAGTCTCAGATAGAAAAATTCCCCGAGTATCTCGATAGCGCCCTGTTGGAGCACGCAGCCGACGGCGCCGCACGTGGTAGGTTAGTTGATGCTCGTGACCGCCTTGATACTCTGCAAAAAAAGGTCACCTACGATCTTTTCCGTCTCAACCTAAAAGCAGTGGCCGACGCGTTTGCCGCTATTAGTCCAGAGGAGTCAGTACAGGATTACCTGCGCCGAATGTTAGAGATTCTCCCTTTGTTAAAGGGCCGACCGATAGAGGCTAAGCTTTTCTTAAAGCATCTTGAGCAGAAAACGGTGACACTGCTGAATAAACCGCCGTCAGCTGACGAAGTGGAAGATCTTGTAAGGCTAGTTGAACTGTTTTACTTTGGCGCAAAAATTCCAGCGGGGGATTTTAGTAAATCATTGCGAACTTATCGTTCTCGCCTGGCCACAGTTCTTTTTGGAGAGGTAGCCCAGAGTCGCCAGGCGCAACTCAAGATTAAAGGGTTTTATGGTCGGTTAGTAGAGGGAGAGCCTATTGAATGGCTTTTTATTCATGCCCCAGTAAAGCCGGTCGTCAGCAAAACCGCTTTAGCTCAGTCAGGTTATCATATCAAAACGCCCAGGGAAGTGGAGCGGGCACGAGTCGAAAAGCTGCTTGATAGCACTTACCATTATAATGGGTGGAAAAATGTAGGGCTTTTGGAAAACCCAGAACGGCCAGGTACGATCATGCCGTTTAAAGCAATCGCCGCCGCCTCTCTTGGACTTTGGACCACGGCAATTGTTTTTCCCGAACAAATTGGCATGCCCCTTTTAGAGTGGGGAAATAGCCATTTGCTTATGGGCATTCCTCTTTATACGTCGGTTAGTCTAGCCGGAATTTATGGCATCTATGCCGGCGGCCATCTACCGAACCTGATTCGCCGAGGTCTGCTCCAGGCTAGACTCAAATGGATGAATGCTGTGGATCAACCTGTTGAAGTAAAAAAGGGAGATTCGTGCGGTGGTTTGTTTAGCCGGCTTTTTGGCCGCTAGCCTTTCGTGCGCACTCCCATGGTGGTAAAGAATTGGCGAATTTCTTCCCGCCTATCCCCCTGAATTTCAATGAGCCCCTCTTTGCCGTCTAACCGGTAAGTTCCCCCGGTTCCGCACCTGTTTTTTAACTTCTTGGTCCAGTCTTTAAGGAAAATTTCCACTTTAGGAAGTCCATCGGCGATGGTTACTGTTTTTCCTCCTCGCCCCGCTTTTTCAATTCGTAGAACCGCAATAAACTTTTTACCGGTATCCGGCTCCTTGGCGCAGGTGCATTCGGAAATCAACTCCTTACAGCGCGAACATTTCTGATTGAACTTGGGATCGGTAGAAAAGACGAGGCGACTGTCTGACATAGTGGGCAAACATTACCGAATCCGCTAAATAAAACAACCCCGGGAGGTCGTCGCTCAACCCCCGGGGCCGTATTAGGAAAATAAGCTGAGCTCTTGTTAGAGGGGCTAAACCTAGATTTCCTACCCCAATCATCACCTGTCTGAAAAAATTGTCGAATTTATAAGCGGAATCGGTGTAATAAGGAAAAACTATGATGCCTTCTCCTCATGATCTTGCGTATTTTATCGAAGTAAGTCAGACGCTCAACGTCTCTCGTGCCGCTGAGCGTTTGGGAATCAGCCAACCGACATTGAGTTTGGCCATTCAGCGTTTGGAGAAAAACCTCGGCGCCAACCTGCTAATTCGAACTAAATCGGGAGTTCACCTAACCCATGCGGGCCTGAAGCTGGTCGCACAAGCTCGCTTGCTTTTACTTGAATGGGAAAAGATTCGTGAGGACGCCCTTCGCGATGAGAATGAGATTCGCGGGCGGTACGTGATTGGCTGCCATCCTTCTGTTGCGCTCTACTCGTTGCCCAGTTTCATAAGCGAACTGCTGGTGAATAATCCGGAGCTCGAGATTAAACTAGTCCACGATTTGTCTCGTCGTATTACTGAAGACGTTATTAGTTTTAAAGTTGATTTCGGAATTGTCGTCAACCCGTGGCAGCACCTTGATCTGGTAATCAAGCCGCTGTGCCGCGATGAAGTTACCCTTTGGGTGGGCCCCAAAGAGACCAGGCTTACGGATCCCTATTCCGGGGATGCCGTATTGATTTGCGACGATGACTTGGCCCAAACGCAACACATTCTCAAGCAGCTGGCAAAAAAGGGAATGGGATTTAAGCGCGTTATTAATTCGGCTAATCTCGAGGTGGTTACCGCTTTGGTGGCGTCGGGGGCCGGAGTGGGAATTCTTCCAGGGCGAGTGGCCACCCGAATAAAGGCCCAGAAACTGCGTCCCGTAGCTGAGGAGAGCCCCACCTTTTCTGATAAGATTTGTCTCGTCTTTCGTGCTGACGTTCAAAAATCCAAAGCAAGTCGTATGCTGGCTAAGATAATTGAAAAAACAATGAACCCCGAATTCGAGGGGTAGTTTGAGTTTTAATTTGCGCTAATTTCGTCTGGCATAGACCAGGACAGGCGCCAGCTCATGGGGCGTCTTAATTTCTGCAATTCGGTCGTAGCTTCCCTTTTCGCAACTTTCAAAGAGCTCCCTTGGGGTTCCGTAGTGGGTATTTTGAATAAAAATGACGTCATACTCGCCGCTTTCAATCCGATGGCGTAACTCGGTTGTCTTGGGTCCGAAAAGAGTAATCCCACTATGAAACCACAACGGCACTCCACGGGCAGGGACAAAGTTTAAATCTGCTGCCAATGGGGTTAGCTCAGACATGTTAAGGGCACCAATGGCTTGGGCGGGAAACCGTTTTTTTAGATCCAAGTTTAGTTTTTGCATTTGCCTTAGAAAGCCACCGTTGACGTAGGCGCCCTCAAAGGCGCCGGTGGGCACTCTCGTGTATTTCTGATTCTTATTCACATCAAGATCATTTAACACGCCTGGGGGATGGTGACTCCAGGACAAAAAAAGCCTGGGTTGTCGCATGGCCCGATAAAGGCTTCCAAAACTGAACTGACATGACCAAAGCAATGTGCCGATCGTCAATAGATGGACAGGCCACCGCTTTCCCCGACAAAGAAAAAATAGGACGGCAAAAAAAAAGGGTAATGCATACTCGTTAGTAAAGCTTAAACCACTGGTCTGACTAAGAATACTCCCTTGAAAGGCAAGTGAGAAAGCTACGAATCCGAAAGCAAGAAAGACTCTGGGTAGTGTTTCTTGCTTATTTCGATTTAGGAAAAGGATCACTGCGATGCCGGAAACCAAGCTCGGAAAGAAATTTATAGCTCTACCCAGATATATCGAACTGGCCCTGGAGTAGTGGGGACCGAGTCCAAAATTGAACGATTGGAAAATGCTGTACTTCGCAAACGGGAGGAAAAGAACAGCAGAGGCTACGAGAAGGGATCCCAGGTAGATCAACAGTGCGTTCTTTCTATTCTTCCTGTGAACCAACAGTACCAAAGAAAGGTTAATGGCAGCGGCAAAGACTCCACAATCCTGTTTTGTCATGAAGGTCAGCATCGACAGCGCGCCGGAAGCGGTGACGAGAGATAGAAAACGGCGACTGTTTGGAGAGTGTTCCGCGCTGGAAAGCATGGCTAAGAGGGAGAGCATTTCAAAAAGGAATGCGGTGGAGTTGTACCAGGGGAGAGTGAGCGAAGAGCAATAAGACAGCGTGAAAAAGAGAGCCGATAGAATTCTGGTCGTCCAGATTGAGAGCGGCGGAAAGGTAACCTTTGAGTGCTTCTCTGGGCGGCAAAATAGGCGAACCATCCGGTCTAGTATCAGCAAGAAAAGGAAATTCAAAAAGACCTGACAGAGAACCAGAGCCTTCATCGTCGGTCCGAATGCCTTAAAGAACAGTGCGGGAAAAAGGAGAGATCCATAGCCTACGGGCATGTCAAAATCTCGATAAGGGATCTGTCCCAGGTAAAGTCGATACGCCCCTTCCCAAATAATGGAATAGTCGCGAAAATAGATTCCCTTATAAAAAAGGGGGGGACAAGCCAGGGCGACAAGGAATGCCAAGAAAAAAAACTCGGGCAGATATTGGCGTAGGCTTAGCGCCCGTGATTGAGGCGTGCAGCGGCGTCCAAAACCGAAAGGCGTGTTTAAAGCGATCTCGCCTGGCGCCGTTCCAAAGCTGAGTTGCCGGATGGCGCGTAGCATAAACAGGAGGCTCCTGATTCACTACACACATCGGCAGAAACATAAATTTTCTTTAATCGCTTTTTCTTTTTTTTCTTTAATCTTTTTCTTTAATCGCTTAAAGCGGCGCAAATTAGGGAGTTATCGATTTGGCCGCAGCACGATATCAAAGACGCCTGCTTTAGTTGCGGTGCGCCCGGCCGCGATGGGGCTAAACGGAATAATGAGCGACTTGGGTACTCGCTCGTAGTCATTCCACTTTTTTACAAAGGCTGCAGTTTCGCTGTTATCAAAGGTCGTAGGATCGAAGTACATCTGAGTTGTCAGCGCAAGGTGCCCCTTGGCGTGCGTCTTAAAATGAATATGGGGCGGACGGTATGTTGTGGGAGTATTGGGGTAGTAACCAGGGACGACAGAACGAAATTTGTATTTCCCCTGGCTGTCTGTGTGAGCGCGGCCCCAGTATTGAAAATTGGGATCTAACTCTAGGTTATTAGGGTCTTCAGAATGGCTGTATTTCCCGCTAAAGCAGGCTTGCCAAATCTCAACCAAAGCCCCGGAGAGCTTTTCGCATTTCTCATTGGTCACCGTTCCTGTCAGGTAAATGATCTGTCCCTTTGCCTGAGGATCGCCGGAATGAATGACAACGAGGTCACTGTCTCTTTCAAGATCACCTTCTGGATAATAGGGGCCTTCCTGCTGTGGTAGGGTGAGCCCACATACGGCAGCAAAACTTGGTGAGCTGGCTAGGAGTGCGGTGAGTCCGCCTCCCATTTTAAACCCAGAAGTTATTAATTGGCGTCGGCTTAATTTTGAGTCGATCATGTTTTCTCCTAATTCCAAGTCCCATCGTAGAGGAGCTTAGGAATAAGAAAAAATAATTAAGCAATATAACAGCAATAGAAAATTCCTATTACTCGGTTGGCGTGACCTCCGTTGTGGGGAGAGTCGTTGGCGCGGCGATTTTTTGATTGTCGGCCTGAAAGAACGCGCTCTTTTGCATTCCTTCAGAAATCTTCTTATTGCTGATCCCCATTCCATGAAGCACAGCGAACGTATCGCCGCCCAAAACAGGAGTTGGTCGTAGCGTTTCATTAGGAAGGAAGCCGGCCCATGTCAGCGGATCGGTGGCTAACTGCGGCCTGGCTTGGGAAAACCCAAGATGCTCAGTCCAGGGCACCACCCGGTTTAGACAGATATCCCTCTCTGCCACCAGAGTTTCCCAATACGAGGCGGGGGCATCGAGAAACAGCGTTTCGATTTCAGCAACCAATTCTTTATCCCACATGCGATCTTTCCAGGCGGCACGGTCGACCACTTCGCAAAAACCAGTCCAGTGTTTTTCCTGAATAGTATTGAGCGCCACCCACTGGCCGTCGCGGCAGCGATAAAAGCGGGAATGAGGGTACGTGCCATCCATTGAAGCCTGAGTGCCAAAATCGGCTCTCTTGTCCTCGCCAAGTGATTCTGCCTTAAACGCATCGAAGGCTCTTCCAAGGTAAAGCGTGCGAAATCCTTCATCCATATTCGAAATCAGATGCATTCCCCTTCGGGCGGGGTTGGCTAGATGGGAAAGTAGTTTCATGGCGGGGACCATCATGCCTCCCACAATGTCACCAAACTGGCTGCTGTAATTGGGAATTCCGTTTTCAATCCACCAGTCACCGACTCCAGAGGCAGCGATAAAGTTGAGATCATGGCCGGCCTTTTTTCCTTTTTCACCGGCAAAACCGCGAAGCGACAGATAAAGGAGATCAGGGTTTTTTTCTGAGAGCTCGGCATAGCCAAGGCCAAGAGCGTCCATTACGCCGTCACGAAAATTTTCGACAAAGACATCTGACTCTACGATGAGCTGATGTAAAAATTCGATCGCCTCTCTTTGTTTGAGATCGAGCGCCATCGATCGTTTTCCCTGGTTCATCAGTTCAAAGGCCGCCGATTGAGGGAGGGTGCGAAGCGGATCCCCATGGGGGAGGGCTTCGATCTTCACCACGTCGGCGCCATACTGGGCAAGAAGACGAGTAAGAAACGGTCCCGGTAGCATAACCGTTAAGTCCACGATCCGTAGGTGCTGAAGTGGTTTTTCAGGCTCGTCATTCCACAAGATGTTGCTCATCGCCAAACTCTCCTTGAGCGGTTCCCTTGAAAACCCCATTCTAACCCGGACCGAAGTAGATGAAATCCTCCTATTTTTAGAAGAATAGTCCCCTTGTCGGTGCCCCCCCGATTGGGTAGAAGGTGGGAATGCTAAAAAGACCGAGTAAATGCGTGAAGTCCGGCCTGTTTCTGGTGACTATCTG
>JAYVQZ010000110.1:0-2660 GCA_043776735.1 Deltaproteobacteria bacterium
TGAAACCAGACTACCGCCTTCCGAGTCTCGCAAAGGGGCAGTAATCCAATCGAATTATTATTTTTTTAGGACGGCAATTTGGCAGGTTAGTTTTCGCGCCTCTAGATACACTTCCCTATACGCCAACAATTCCAGTGATTTATTTCCCACGGCGCAGTAATACTATTGGATCGTGGTTACTTGGCAGATTCGATTGAAACAGGCAGAGAAGTTTTCCGGCTGGAAGGACCTGCTCCTTGCTGGCGGAGCCATTGAAGGTGCTTTTTATCTAGCCCATATGAGTGTTGAGCTAATTATCAAAATGGCAATTGCCAGAAACAATTCAGGGTGGCACCCGACGGAGGGGTGGTCGCATAAATTAATACGCCTTATAAGCGATAAAAGAACTCAGTTCGTTTTTGTGGAGATGGCGAACGATCAAAACTCGAACGTACATAAGTCGTTTTTGTCGGTCTCGGCGGCCAATAGGGCATGGGATATGCAGTACCGTTATGAGGGAACTAAGCTAAACGACGATGAAATGCGGGAAAGTATCGGAGCTTATACGGAGATTTTTAAATGGACGAAAGAAAACTACGCTCTATAACGGATCAAGTGACCACCAAATTAAGGCCCAGTCATGTTAATGTCCTCGACTACAGTCCGTTTTCTGCGCGTATTCAAATAGTCTCCGAATCCTTTGAGAATACGACCTTAACCGCCCGCTTTGACCAGTTGTACGAACTTTTATATCACCAGAGTGCGGTTCCCAGGACGTTTGCTTTGCAGCTTGAAGCATGGACCCCTAAAGAGTTTGCTCAACTCAAGGAAAAAGTTCCTTCCGAAGACGGGTCAAGTGGAAGCGGAGAAAGCGGTTCCACCAAAAAGGCCGCCAAGCCGCGAGAAGATCTCAACCCAATCTCCTAAAGCGGCAAGAATCAGTGCGCCAAACCACAACCCTTCAACGCCAAGGCCATGAGCACTTAGAGCCGCGCGGCCCACTTCCCGGCACGAGCTGCGTCCTGACCACTAAGTACCAGTCGGAACTGAATCCGAATCGAACAACTTTTTCGAGTTTGTTTCATGTGAGTATCTCCCTTCGCCCAAGCGAACAAGAGGGAGAACGGAATGTGAAACGAACGAGGAGTGACCATGGAAAGTTTTGCCCTGCTGGGAGGCCTCGCTCAGCGACTTCACGAGCAGTTCCGGGTGACCTATTACCTTTGCCTTCCGGTTTTTTTCGCCCTGTCCCTTGTGATCGCTTGGTTTAAAAACCCTCAAGGCGGACCAGATTTTATCGAGTCCTTAAAGCGCGCCGTTATCGCGACCCTTTTACTAGTTGGCTTTCAGGAAATTACCGACGCAATTCTGAACCTTTCAAATGGGCTCGCTGACAAAATAAGCGACATGAGCGGTCTTGATGCAGTAATGAAAATGGCGGAGCAAAAAGCGAAGGGATACACGCTATCGACAACTTCCCTCATTCTCGGATTCAACGATCTGCTCATAGCTATTTTGTCATTCCTCTCTTACCTTTTTTTATACATCGCACGCTATTTGATGGTGGCGATATACCATTTCAGCTGGGTGTTTTTGATTTTGATCTCACCCATTGTTCTCCTTTTTCATCTGTTCTCGCCCAAAATTACGCTTAACCTCTTTCGAAGTCTTATAGAGGTCGCTTCTTGGAATGTGGTGTGGGCCGTTCTCTCGGCAATGCTGACCGCACTTCCTTTTGGGAATGCCTACATGGCGGATGGGAACTACTTAACCGTCATAGTACTTAACCTGGTGATTGCTCTCGCCATGCTGGGAACCCCTCTTATCGTGCGGTCGATTATCGGAAGCGGCCTAACCGCGATGACCGGAAGCCTTGGCCCCGCAGTTGTGACCACGATGCTCATCGCGCCAGCAAAGGCGGGAGCTGTAATGCAAATGGGACGGCAAGTAATCTCGGATACAGCGGGGTATCTCCGCCACCAGGCAACGCGGATGGGGGATGGTTATCAACGGCATCTTTCCGCGACACAATCAGCACCTCCTGTACCAGAGTCACAAAAGAGCGTTCCCACCAGGCAAGAACCGCCACCTCCAAGTCACCCAAAGAAATAAGAAAGAAGGTTTCACGTGATCAGAAATATTAAACGCACCTGGTTTGAGGTGTGGGGCGAGGAAACCGCCCAGAATCAGATTCTCAAAGCCCTGCTGCTCTTTGTGCTCATATTAACCGCTGTTGAGTCATTCGGCCTCGTTTGGCTTGCCATGCGCAAACCCTTCATCGTTACTGTCTCAGAATCGGCGACAAAGGCCTTTGTCGTGGCTCTGCCAAATTCGGAACTTCTTGAGCGCGAAACAAAAAGGGTGGTTTCGGTTTACGCTAAGTACCGTCATGAGTGGGAATGGACCAACATAGAAAACCGAATCAAGAATGCCGCTACCTATGTCCATCCGGATTTCGAAAATAAATTTACCAAAGCAAACGTAGAGCAGATAAAAATTGCACGAGACAAACATGTCTCGCAACGATTCTATTTCGACGAATCGGCCGTTGTGCTATCCCAAGGAAAGGCGACTGTCTCAGGCGATCGCATCCTCGTCCTTGATGGTCTTAGAATTACTAATCCAATGACTCTCGAAATTGAGTACCAACTAGGACGCCGAACCCTAACCAATCCCGAGGG
>JAYVQZ010000111.1:0-2649 GCA_043776735.1 Deltaproteobacteria bacterium
CTCTGGAATGGGGGGCTGATTTTCTTATTGTAGGCCGCCCCATCCTAAATTCCCGCGAACCGCGCGCGGCAGTAAAGAGCCTTCTTCAATGAGAGCGCCAAGCCGGGAGGGGGAAAGTCTTGAGATTACCTCGCTCTCCGCACTAGAACACATTGCCGCTCATCGACCAGAACGTCTGGTCCGCCTTTCCATCGCCCGAGGTGCTCGCGCCGCAAAACTAGCGGAGCTGGCGGCCAAAAATGGAATCACCATTGATTTTGGTGGGGGCCCGGCCGAGGGCAGTGGGGCTAAGGGCTGGGTGAAAAAATTTGAATATGCTGATTTAAACGAGCTGTTGCCGGCCCTACGACAGAACAAAAGATCCGTTATTTTAGGATTAGATCACATTCAAGATCCTCAGAATTTTGGAGCCCTCTGCCGATCGGCAGAGGCCTTTGGCGTATCAGCCATAGTCATTCCCAAAGACCGCTCCGTTTCGGTGACACCAGCGGTGTATCAGGCTTCGGTAGGAGCCGTAGAAACCATTCCCGTAACCCGTGTCGCTAACCTTAAAGACGCCTCTCGTAAGCTTAAGGAAGAGGGGTTTTGGTCTGTAGCGACGATGGCTGGGGCAGGCACCACGGAACTGTCCGAAATGCCGGACTTTGAAAAAATTTTCTTTGTCCTGGGAGCTGAAGGGGACGGAGTAAATCACGCGCTCGCCAAAGAGTGCGACCTTGCCGTGAGCATTCCCATGTTGGGGAGGATTGAGTCCCTCAATGTTAGTGTGTCCACCGCCATTCTTCTTTACGAATTCGTTCGCCGTTCTAAAAAGTAGCCAGTCGTCGGCAACGCTCAAAGGCATTGGGTAAAATATGTTTCAGCATAGAATTCATGAAGATGTTCCGATAAAAACCATCATCGACTGGTTCCTGTTAAGTTTCATGGCAGGAGCTATTAACACTGGTGGCTACATGAGCTGTCAGCGATTTGTATCTCACGTCCTGGGTTTGCCACACATGCGGGAATCGCCATCAAAGACGGATCCTGGATTGAGGCTTTAGGAATTCTTACCGTACCCGGGTTCTTTCTTGGCGGAGTAATTTTTAGTGGTTATCTCACCGAAAAACGATCATTGCCCATAAAAGACGGAAGGCGCTTTGCTCCAGTCATGGGAATCGTCGCCATTATGTTAGCCATTGTGGTCTGCATGGGAATGCTCGGTGTTTTTGGCACTTTCGGCGAACCGTCCGTGCTCAAACGGAACTATATTCTTCTCTGTTTGCTTTGCGGAGAGTGTGGACTTCAGAATGCAGCCATTACCTCCGCTTCAGGGGCAACGGTTCGCACGACCCATCTTACCGGGCTGCTTACCGATCTTGGACTTGGCTTAGTTCGTGCTGAGATCCATTCCAAATCGCGCGCTCAAAGAGAACAGGATCGCAAATCAAATTACCTAAGAATGGGCACTATTTTTTCCTTTATTTCAGGGGCTGCCGTCGGCGCCGTACTCTTTTCCAAACTCCAATTTGCAGGTTTTCTTATGCCGATGGGAATTGCCATGCATTTTTCTAGGGTAGGAAAGAAAACCTCTGGTCAGGCCAGAAAACCTACTTGAGCAGAAGAGATTCCATGATCTGATCTAGTGAAGCGGATTCGTAGCCCTTCGTCCAAACATCCTCGCGAGCCGTGCTCTGAGCCTTTTCAAAAATTTTACTGAGCGCCAAAGCCAGGGAGCTGGCGTCCTTCGCCCAATACGCAGCCGAGCTCTTAAGTAGAGGAAGCAATTCGGGGCACCCGTCGGGATTGAAAATAATGACCCGTTTTCCTACCCGCAGAGCTTCTACAGCCAGCATGGAGGAGCGGGTCACAATAACATCCGCATTAGCGATTGCCTCTGTGGCATTTAATGTGCGGCTGACCGGGCTATTTGGGTAAACGCGTTTCAACACGAAGAGAGATTGCGTGGGGTGGGGACGAACTACGATTTGAAATTGGCGAGAAGTTCGGGCCATTTCTTCCAACATTGAAATCATCTTCTCTTCCCCCGCCAGACTTTGGCAGGAGAACAGGACTAGTCTTCTATTTGAGATTGCAGCCGTAGGCTTAAACGTACTGCTAAAATCATCATTGCTCGCTATGCGAATCCGGTCTGCATCGACTCCTGCTCGACTAACAAAATCTTTCAATGCCGGATGAAATACGCAAAACTCATCGGCTAGGGGAGCTTCCCAGAAAGGAATCCGTCTCAATATTTGATCGTTGGTTTCGGGAACCGAAAGACAACGTTGTTTCCGGCTATCGCATAGACTGGCTACCGCCCTAGCAAGAGGAAGCCGTTCATCAGGAAGGATCACCAATTGGGGAGAAAGTTCATTTAACAGACGTTGCGTCGCAGTTACTTGCAGATTCATCCCGCTCAGTTGCTTCACAAAGCGAATTGAAGAAATCGCCTCAACCCGAAAATTCATAAAAGGGATCTTGAAACAGGCCTGAGCGGACGTTTGCTTGCTATTTGCCTCTCTCAAATCCGAAGGTCGGAGAAAGTGGGAGGCATTTATCCAAGAGAGGCCTGCGATCTTTTGTCGATCGGAACTGATGACAAATGGGGAAAGGGAAACTCGTTTCTGCAGTGAGAGAACCCCTGACCTCCCCCAGTCTGGCCCGCTT
>JAYVQZ010000112.1:0-2649 GCA_043776735.1 Deltaproteobacteria bacterium
CTTGTTTTCGCGCCTCGACGAGTCGCTTTTGCTAAAACTACCTTCTCGGAACCGCAACATTTCGGGCTTTCAATTTCACTCTTCATTTATTTCTTATTGCTCCTCTAGGGTTCATCCGGCCCAGGTTGATTGTCCTGAGGCTCATCACTATTGCAGCTTTTCCCAGCGTCCGGCTTAAGGCTTACAATCCATGTTTCCAGAGCTTGCAGAGTTGAGACTGGAATCGTTTCCGCGCCGCCCGGGGGCATTTTCCCCTCTTTAAGGATTCCAAGAAAGAGACTCTGTTTTGGGCATCCAGGCACAATGAGGACTCTGTGGTGATGGCCGGCTTCAGTGTTGTGATCTCCCGGCTGAGTGAGATTCATGATGTCGGTTAAGTCCACATATCGATTCTTGACGGTCTCCTGGGTGTGGCACCGCAAGCACGATACATTTACAAAATCTCTCTGAATGCTTTCACGAGTCGGAGAGATGGCTGACGCGCCTTGAGGGGAGGACCCGGAAGATGCGCTGCAGGCGCTGAGCACGGGAAAGAGAACGAATCCCCATGCCACTGCTGTCCAAATAAACTTGGTGCGTTTTATCATTTCCGTGGTCACGTCCCCTCCAAGGCAAAAGTCAGTCCGTTACTGGGCGTGGCACTCGATATTGCCGTCATGTTTGTGGCACAGGAAATTGAAATCCAGAGGAGCGCCATTGTGGAGCACGTAAACCTTAACCTTGGACTCCTCACCGGAAAGCCAGGTCTTAAAACCCGTGTAGTGGGGGGCATGAAGTGGATTCTTCGCTGTAAAATCGGCCATAGCAAGTTTCGTAGCCGAAAGAAGGTCATCCACCGAAAAGGGGGCAGCGAACGAAGGCGTGGCGAAGCTCGCCGTTAAAGCGGCCAGGGCAACAACTAGCGTGTGTTTCATTTTGAGATTCTCCAAAGGAATGAACAATAGGTCCGGGCACCATGCCCATTCTTTAAGAGATACCCCGCTACCTAGGCCGGGTCAATATACCCCTGATGGGTATCTTAACGGAAGTATCAGTCTGATCTTCCAAGAGGTGCGCGTCGGCGGCTAGGCTGCCAATTGAGAAGGGAAGAGTTATTCAAATTGGGGCGTCTACGGGAATCAAACCCGTGGCACCTTTTTAATTGGAAATAAAGATTTTAGGTTCGACTGCACTAGGGAAAATTTATCGGAAGGGGCAAATTGGCACTGCAAGAGATTTTCCTTACAGCCTAGTGAGGTGCGGACGAGCTCAGAATCATTGGCCTCAAACTTGCTGTCGCCAGAGACGTGAAGTTCTCTAAATACCTTTGGTTGGTGAGCCGCTTAAATCTTAGTTTGTTACTCACAAGCCTGTCTGCCTTTGGCTCTCACCAACCTGACGCAACCGTGGTGGTTGATAGTTCTTCCTTTGCTGCAGAATCTAATACCTCTGTTCCGCGAAGGGTTTTCGCCTCCCTATTTACATCGTTCCAATTCCGATCCCTCTCAGGAAGCGCCGAAGCCTGGAATCAACTGAGACTGGGATACCGGTTCACAAATAATTTCAGCCTGGGATACAACCAGGGACTTCTTTACGATTTGCGGCGGACCGGAATTGAAGGGAGTAACCTTCGTTGGGATGACGGGCTCATTCGTGTCCGGTGGGAGGAAGCTTTCAGAGTGGGGAGAGTTCCAGTCACTCTCGATCAAAATTATTTCTTACCGACTTCTCGAATCTCCAGACTTCAAAAAACGATCGGCGGCTTCAGAAACCGGTTCACAGCCCATTTTAATGTCTCACGAACATTCGGCTTTGAAATCGAGGAGAGTCCTACCCTTTTCTGGCACCAAGCCAATGGAGCTGTGATCGGTGGGGAGCCATGGGCGAACGAGGCCTTTCGAAATGCCATAATCCTCACTCCCACCTTCCGGCGTGGGCGATTTGCGTTCTACATGGCAGTTTACTTCCAGACCTCCCGATACCGAGACTACCCGTTAGATCGATGGAACGGAGGAGCCTGGAGGCACCGTGTATTCCTATGGCCCGAACTAACTTACCGGCTTAGCGACCACGTGGAGCTGGGAGTCGCTGTTCAGACGGACAGCCTGGTTGCCAATGACTTTTCATCTCTGACCGTCGAAAGGGCCTTCAAAAACGTGACCAGCTCACTGGAATTGAATCTCACTCTTTGACGGATAGATTTGCTGATTCGCGACTGAACGCGGTGTCAAAAGGCTCCGCTTCGCCGAAAATTTTTCATACCTGCCTGACAATTGACCCAACGAGTCGCATCGAACTGACGCCTCAAACACACCTATTGAGTGCCCCAAATGAGCCTTCGAGCAAAAAAATTAGAAGCGCGACTCAGTTAGGCACGCGGTTTGCTTAAGCGTCCGGTAGAAGCGGAACTCGTATGAGCAACGTGAGCACACAACACCGATTGAGAAAGATGAGCGTCGCAATGGCGACTATCTTTCTTTTCTGTGTTGGTGCCGCATTTTTTCATTTTTGTTTGAGCCAAAACTCGAACAGATTCCGCGTTCTTGAGTAAGCGAAAGAATCGCACTTTATAAACAACCTCCCCAAATTGGGGTCGGTCATTACGGAGACGAACACCATGATCAAGCAAGTAAAGGTAGAAGTAGTCGAAAACAACCAGGTCGGCGATCA
>JAYVQZ010000113.1:0-2647 GCA_043776735.1 Deltaproteobacteria bacterium
TTAACAGAGCGCTTTCCGGATTTGTCTGTTTGTGTCCCTTCTAGCTTACCTGTCACGGCAATCACACGTGACTTGCCCAACCTACCCAATTTCTTCGCCTCCACGACCAGTTCGTCCCCTTTGAGATGCGGTAACTGAATGTCGGTTAGGATCAAATCAAAACTCTCCCGTCTTAATTTTTCTAATGCGGCTTCCCCACTAAAGACCACGGAGACTTCCAATCCTAAATCCCGCAAGTAGCGGCCCACTAACTGAGCAATCACTTCCTCGTCTTCCACTACCAACGCCGTTCCTTTAAGCGCTATTTTTTTCGTCTCTCCCTCAGAATTTCGACGGTCAAAGAGTACTTCGTCTGCTCTTAGCCCCGGAAAGGTAAGGAGGAACTTTGCCCCCTTTCCCTGCTCTGACTTCAGCTGGACTGTGCCGTTCATCTCCGAAATAATCGACCCTACGATAGATAGCCCGAGGCCAGTTCCATGTTCGGTATCTTTGGTAGTAAAGAACGGGTCAAAAATCTTGTTTTTCAATTCCTCAGCTATGCCGGCGCCATTGTCGGAGACTACTAATTCCAACTTGTCTCCCACACTTCGGCTCTCTACTTGAATCAACCCACCTTTTACTTCACCGAGCGCATCCCTTGCGTTTGTCAGTAGATTTAAAAGGATCTGTTGAAATCGGGTTGGGTTACCCCGGATGAAAGGCGAATCGGCTGCCAAACTCACCTCTAACCTAATAGCTTCACCTCCTAACAGCGGACGAAAAAGGGAGAGCGTCTCTTCAATTTCCTTATGGGCGTTGAAGTTTACAATATCACTGGTGTCCTGGCGTGCATGGCGTCGGAGTCCTTGAATAATGTTTACAATCCGATTCACCGCGCAGTCCTGCTGATCCAGATCCGGAATGAATCTTCTGTCTCCCATTTTTTCCAAGGATTCTCTCAAGTAGTCTATGTTGCCCCTCAGAATGGTAAGCGGATTGTTAATCTCATGGGCAATGCTTGCTGATAGTTCGCCAAGGGTGGCTAATTTTGAAGATAGTAGAAGCTGTTGGTACATATTCTGTACCTCCGCCGTCCTTTCCAGAACGCGTGTTTCAAGATCCTGATTCAATTTACGTAATTCATTCTCAACCTTTTGCAATCTGAGCAGAATCTGAATTTTGGCCATGAATTCGTCGTGGTCAAAAGGCTTCGGAATGTAGTCGTCTGCCCCAACCTCATATCCCTTCATACGCTCTTCGATGGAGGCCTTTGCTGAGACCAAGACTACCTTGAGGTTTGGGTATTTCTCTTTTACCAGCTGACAGAGTTCATAGCCGTTCATTCCCGGCATCATGATGTCTAACAGAGCCAGGTCAGCGTCGTAGGTTTCCAGTTTCTGAAGCGCCATTTTAGCATCGCAGGCCGTCACAACCTCAAACGCTATTTCCTCCAAGAGGTGACAAATAATATCGAGGTTTCTTGGATCATCATCTACTACTAAGACTTTTCCTGTGGGCTTCATGCGGCCTCCCGCTGTGGTTCCTGAAGAGGAAGGATAAAAGTAAAACGCGTACGTCCATCGGAATCGTTCGCTGCAAAAACTCGCCCTTTATGGGCCGAAATAATCTCTCGACAAATGGCTAGCCCCAAGCCGGTTCCACCGGAGCCAGAATGGGTTTTACTGCTTTGAACAAATTTGTCGAAAATCAGGTCCAATTCGGAATCGGGAATCCCAACGCCTTTATTAGTGATAGAAAAAAAGGCTGCCCGAGCCCCAGAACCAGCGTTGGCAGTTTGCCCACCCGCTGAGAAAAGGCTGTACCCAAGTTCTACTCGAATCTCAGAATCTTTCTCTGCAAACTTAATGGCGTTTGAAAAGAGATTGCGAATCACCTGGGCCAGTCTTTCTTCGTCAAAGACCGTGATCACTTTTTCAGGAGGCTTAGTTATGCCGATGGACACTCCCTTTTCGAAGGCGTATCCAGCCAGCTCTCCGTATACCAAATCGACAACTCGGGCCATGTCGCCGCGTACCAGTTGATACTTCATTTTGTTAGCTTCTAGTTTTGAGAGATCTAAGAGGTCGTTAAGCAGCTTGAGTAGCCTATGCCCGCTATCCAAAATGTGCGTAAAGTAGCTACCCAGTTTTTCAGGAGAAGCTTTTTTAAATTCTCTTCCCCCAAAGCTTGCGTAGCTAATAATCCCATGCATTGGGGTTCGAAGTTCATGAGACATATTAGCCAGGAAAGTGGATTTCGCTAGGTTTGCTGCTTCGGCGGCCTCTTTGGCCTTTAGTATCTCTAACTCGGCTAGTCTCCGGTCGGTGACGTCCTCAATGATGATGGTAAACATGCGCCAATGCCCCAGGCATGCTTCGCTCACACCGAACTCTACCGCAAACCGTTTTCCAGAACTGTGTATGGCTATGGCTTCGAAATGTTTGCCCCCTGCCTTAAAAAGATCCCGAAACGCCGGAACTTCAATCATCTCATCGCCGTGCACCGGAGAGAGATTGGCTAATAGCGCGTTGAATAGTTTTCCTTTCAGCTGTGCGCTGGAAAGCCCAAACATCTCTTCTGCCGCCTTATTGGTAGTCTCAATACCGCCGTGTTGATCAACGGTGACGATTCCATTCGGAGCATTATCAAGCACGGCACCTAGACGCGC
>JAYVQZ010000114.1:0-2645 GCA_043776735.1 Deltaproteobacteria bacterium
AGGGCTTCTCTTTTTCTGTGCTGCTATGCGTTGTGCCGAACTCAGATGCCATGGGTTTTGGTCCTCAAAGTGGTTACTAGAAATGGGTATTATGTTAACCAAAAAGATGCCTGTGACTCCTAGTGTTAATCAAGGGGAGAATTCGCTCCTTGGAGGGGGCATCGGTTACTTGCCAGCTATGCGATACACGCTTTGTCATCTGTCGCAGTTGCTTCCGGTGCCATCGCTACTGCTCGACCCTCTGTAGCCGGCTCGCCCGAGCCGAAAGTGTCAGAAGGGCTCAAAAAAAATACGCCTCCTCCCCAAAAGGCCGCGCCAATCACAAAACCCGCCAAAAAAGATTCCGTAAGAAAAAAACCGAGACGGATCAGTCTTCCGAAAGTGCCCCGTCCCCAATAGAAAAAGCGCAGACGCGGGATTCCCGCTGCTGTTTTTTGTGCAAACGGCCAGTGAATCCCATTTATCGGGTGCGAAATGGACAAAGGCTCATCAGCTTTTCTCAAATTCGACGGAAAAATAAAAAGTTTTCGAATCCGAGGCCTGGATACGAACATCGTCCGACTCGCTAACGAGTACCTCACCTATCTTGAACTCAGGGGCATGAGTCTATTAACCGTCAGGGCGTACGGCTTTGATCTCGTTTCTCTCATTCGCTGGCTGGTAGCGACTTGCAAAAAATTTTCCGCACTAGACCAAAGGGACTTCCTGCTGTTCATCCAATCCCTACACGATAACCGGCTGGCACCGGCCTCGATCAATCGACGTATTTCAACCACCACCTGCTTTTACCGATTCCTCTACGCCAAAGATCCCAAGTGGCAATACACCCTCCCCGTTCGCCATCGGCGCGGGAGGTACGCCCCGCGAAGTTCCAGATTTCGAGTTAAAAACCATAGAAAGCTCATTGATCCGCTAAAAACCGCAGACATCGACAAACTCACAAAAAATATCAGCCAAAACCGCGACATCACCATCGTATCCCTAATGCTCTTCTGCGGCTTGCGATGCATGGAGGTAAGGGGACTGCAAATCAAAGATATCGACTTCGAAGGAAAATTCTTCCGCGTCATCGGCAAAGGAAACAAAGAACGCCTACTCCCCCTAAGCGACGATGTCGCCGCCGCCATCCGCACTTACATACGACTCGAAAGACCCGAGAACTCAAAAACCGACCATCTTTTTCTCACCGCAAAAGGAAAAACCCGGGGGAGCCCTCTCACTGCCGAGGGGCTAAGAGCCGTATTCAGGTACCACAGAAAAATCTCCGGCGTGAGCCACGCAAATCCTCACCGACTTCGCCATACCTTCGGCATTGAAATGATTCGCGCAGGAGTAAGGCTTCCCATCCTTCAAAAAATGATGGGACACACCCATATCGAAACCACTATGAAATACGTCAACCTCTCCATGAAAGATATCGCTGACGAATATCAAAAAGCCCTCGCATCCATCCAGGCCCGCTATGAAAACCTCTAACCCACTACCCCCTAACGCCCAAGCCTTTCTAAAACTCATTGAAGTAAATTTCAGGCCGAAAACCGTCGAAAGCTATACCTCTTCCCTTAGAAGATTCCACGCATTCCTAGACAATAAAGGCATCCCCATCGAAAAACTTCGACGTAAACACATCGAAAGTTGGATGAGAAGTTTTAGGGACGATAATCTAGGCCCCGTTGCCCGCACCATCCACCTACTGTGGGCGCGCTCCTATTTGCGCTGGCTTAAAGAACACGATCTCCTCGAAGAGTTCCCTGAGAAACTCATCCACTACCCAGATTTCCCAAGAATCCCTCAGCGACTTCCGCGACCCCTTCCGCCGGCTCTCGACAGAGAGCTAATACGACGCTTCAGTGAAACCCCATCGAAATTTGGACGAGCGTTTCTCCTTATGCGTCGCACCGGGATTCGCATCGGGGAACTTATCGCTCTTGAAAAAGGATGCGTCAGAACAGACTCCCTCGGAAATAGGTTCCTCAAAGTCCCACTAGGAAAACTCCACAACGAGCGGCTCGTCCCACTCGACGAAGTGGCTCTTTCAGCGCTCACCGCTTTAGAGAACGAAAAAGATACCCCGTCCCCTTTTCTGCTCGACTCCAAAAAGACCACGAAAATTACCCGCCAATGCCTCCAGGATCGCTTTCGAGCCCTCATCCAAGGTCTACTGCCAGGCGAAACCAAGCCCATTACCTCGCATAGGCTCCGTCACACCTATGCCACTGAACTGCTTAACGCCGGAATGAGCTTGGAATCGGTCATGCACCTTCTAGGGCACCACCACATCTCCTCCACGTTGAGATATGCCGCTGTCACCCAAACGACCATCCTCAAAGAATACCTCTCCGCTAAAATTACGATCGATGCCGCCCTAGACATCCCTCAACTTCAACCCCCAACACAGGAACAGTCCCAAAACGACACCACAACCCTACTGGACTCAGTGAGTCTAATTCGGAGGAAAATACTCCAAACCACACAAGACTCAGCGCGTTTAAGAAAGCTCAAACGCCTATCAAAAATCGAAAAGGAGCTTCAATCGCTTTCAGAAATCACGGGATGTTTTCGTGCCTAGCAACCTGTCATAAATCACGTTTTGATGCATTTTGACGCGTCGTCCTAGCACGCTTTGGGAATATTCACCGGATAGA
>JAYVQZ010000115.1:0-2640 GCA_043776735.1 Deltaproteobacteria bacterium
TTAATGTCTCTTTTTTGCAGACGTGCGGAAAGTGACTCTAGATAATCAAGCACGGCTCGTTGGGGTCTATCCAAACCAGCTCGACACTCCTGCAGACTCTTTTGCGGCTTAAGCCAACTACTTTGGGTATCGGCGATCTGCTTAGCGAGCACTTTTTCAGGAAGCGGCGTTGCCTGACTGCGCGCGGTGTATTGAAGTTTAGAAAGCGGTTGCCTAAAGGTAGGTGAAAAATATTCAGCCAGCCACTCTCTACCTGCCCCTATTTTCAATGTCCGAGTCAACGTGTGACGAAATCTGGCGATAAAGGTTCTCACCCCGTTTATTGAGTTCCAGCGGGTCCAATCCGTCAGTCGAGCAGTAAGAAAAAGGCTCTGCCAGTCACTCCAATATAGGGAACGGGGCACAAAGGAATTTGCAGGCCAAAGTTCCCAAGAGCCGAAAGAAACATCCAGAATAAGCAGCTTAAGCTTCGAAAGTGAACTATCGCCAATATGACGAATAAGGAAGTCTGCTTCCGGCAAACTCATTGCTGACGCAGTTAGCTTAAAGGCATGAAGGGGGGTTCCTTTCTCTCGCGCAGCCTCGTTAAAAAAAAGCGGATGCACTCCAGCAAGGAGGTAGCTGGGACCCACAACCAAAGTATCAAAATCACGGCCGCGTTCGTTGAGAAAACTCATGCGCGAGGAGATCCAATCAAAACGATCTTCAGGATACGTTTGTAACGGGGAGAGCGCAGCCACCCAGAGGACTAAGGCAAAAGTCAGACCCAAGGTCGCTCGAAAAAAACGTTTCAAAACATCCCCTTTGAAACCCAACTTACTAACAGTGCGATTCAAGTCTTTTGATCCCGACCAGTGCTGTGACAATTGTAATCAGAGCCCCGCTTGGCAGAAACAGGAATTGGCGGCTTGTGCCGAAATCCCACCCCTTGGAGCGGGCACCTTTTGACTCAGCGTTCCACGGCATGCTAACTGTGGAGTCTTTGGGGGGTCCTGTGATTCAAACCGTTCTTGTGCTTTGCGTAGTTCTTTTCTCTCTCTGCTTCCCGGTAAATGCCGAAGTAGTGTTTAAGCAGTCTACCATTCCGGTCACCTACCCCTGCGTGCCTCCTAGTGGCTTTGGTATCTGCAACCGTACAATGAATCTAAATGTTGGGGAGTACCTTCCCTCAACCCAAACCATTGTGGGCGACATTTTCTACCTTCATGGATTTGCAGATACCTTTAGCAACCACCGAGCCCTATTCCACGAATGGACCGACGCTGGCTTCCGGGTCCTTGCATTCGACTATCCTGGCCATGGGGGAACGAGAACCCTTAATCCAAAGATCAACATCAATGATTTCAACTTTGAAGGCCTGATGACTCTGGCAAATCAAGTGGAGCGCATTAAGCGCCAGGATGCGAACCGCCCTCTTCTACTAGCGGGCTGGTCTACGGGAGGACTTCTTGCCGTTCGCATGATTCAAAAGGGTAACCTCGCCAAGCTTAGTCGAAGGCCACAGGGAATGATTCTTTTCGCCCCTGGTATTTCAGTGAATGCTGTCGTGGGAAGGCAGAGTTTTCGTTACCCGCTTGGCGAAGTCACTTTTGAAACTTTGACTCACAATGAAGACACGCGTGGTCTTGCGGCACCGTTCCCTAGGTCCCCGGGCGACGCACCACTTTTTGCAAGTAACCTTTTTTACCACTCTCTCGCCTCACAAGGGAACGCTTATCCGGCTCAGATTCCCACGTTGGTTTTTGTCGCAGGCGATTCGACCGACAAGTACGTTCCCAGCTCCAAGGTAACGCGTTGGGTAAAGGGCCTTCCTGGCCAGGCCGTTGGCGTCCAGTGTCCCAACGCCCGTCATTGGCTGGACAACGAGCTTCCCGAGTATGGCGGCGAAGAGGTCAGAGCCGCAGCAAAAGTCTTCGCGGAAAAGATTTTAACTAAGGATTTCATAAAATATGATTATTCGGGCAAAGTTTGCCGTCAGTTTCGCTAATTTGGTCACTTCTTTTTAGGACGGCTAGAGCGGGAACGCTATTCCTTGGCCCCTTTTAGATTCCGAAGGTCGATGAACGGAGTGGCATTTCCTGATACCTGCGGAAGAACGCCGTCCCATTTATCGATGGCCTTACTTTGGATCAGATTTGAGGAGAGAGTCGACTGCAATAGGCGGTTAGCCTCCGCTTGAGCTTTGGCACGAACCAAGATCGACTGGGCTTCCCCCTCTGCTTTGGCTACTTCCGCCTTGGCTAACATTTGTTGTTTTTGAAGCTCGTACTCGGCTTGTTGGGCCTGTTGTTGAACGGCCATCTTAGCCTGCATCTGGGTTTCTAAAGCCTGAGGAAGATGGCTAGCGCCGAGATTTACCTTATCCAGGTGAAACCCCATTTTCTCAATTTCAACCGCCAGCGATTTTTGAATTTCGTTTTGAAGATCGTTCCGCTTTGCCGAAATAACCTCAGAAAGAGACATCTGTCCGGCAACGTTTTGAGCGACGGTAATAATAGTACGTCGAATGAAGGTGGATTCAATGTCAGAGATATCCGCGCCTCGAAACGCCTTAAAGACCTGTCCGGCCTGCTCCTCAGAAGTATTAAACGTCACTGAGATATCCTGCGTAATGTGCTGTCCTTCGCGAGTAGGAAGATC
>JAYVQZ010000116.1:0-10274 GCA_043776735.1 Deltaproteobacteria bacterium
TAAAATCTAAAACCAAATCACTTGAGGAAAAGATGGAAGAACAAATGGACAAAAAGAAGGAACTAACTCCAAAAACCAGCGAAACAAAGTCAAAACTAAAACAGGTGGATCGTGTTGCTCTGAATGAGAACGTCATCACCCGGATTGATGAGTGGATCTCCCAAATCGAAACGACACACCCGGCGCTTCAACTCTCTCGTACCGATATGGCGAACTTTATTGTAATGGCTCATGCCCTTGAACTTTCAAACGACGAGTTGGGCAAACTCAAGAATTCACACTTTAATGCCGTTCGCTTTTCAAAGTGGATCACTCTAAACATTAAAAATGCCACGAAGCGTGGGGAAAAGATCACTCAGGAAGAACTACTTCAGATCTATATGAGTGGCCAGAAGGGCGATTTGCCGTGCGGTTGAAGCCAGGCGGCGATCGTAGTTATCCACCTGTCAGTCAAAGTTATTCATTGGCCCCAATACGGTGGCTTAATAGGAACCCTTAAGCCGCCCCCACCGAGGCGATAATAATTTTAATAAAACGCGTTCCGCCGTAAGCCGGAGCGTCAACGCGATTCTGTTGGAGAAAATGCTTGTCCTAGCAGATCTCCAAAATCCCCGGCCTATTTTTCTATAAACCTCCAAAGTGTTTCTTTGCGCCATCGCAAAGAAAGGAGCCCCATATGATCAATTTAGTCGGCCCCAAGGAACTCGCTGGCGTTCTGAAAGTCTCTAAAAATACGATCTACTACTGGGTTGAAAGGAATGAAATTCCGTTTCTAAAAGTCGGTAAACATTTGCGGTTTGTCGTCGATGATGTGGTCCTGTTTTTCACCGAGAAAACTTTGCAATCCAAAGCGAATTGCCATCGGGATCGGGAGCAAGTAAATAGTGATTGTAGTCGTTCTTTGACAACCGGCGCATCAGCCAGAACTAGAGACTTCGCTTCTCGGAAAGAGGAGTGAAGCAATGGCAATATCAAAACGTGTAAATGGATACTATCAGGCAAGAATCAAGGGCCCGGATGGGCGCGTCATGGCGCAAACGTTTCCGACTAAAAAGGAAGCGGAGCTTCAGGAGCGAAAGTGGAAGCAGGCGAAATGGGATGGCATCTTAGGAAATTCCGCAGACCGGCATATTACACTCAACGAGTACTTTGACGAGTGGCATAAGGATGTAACCAACGAGACCCCGGCGCATATGAGATCGGGATGGCGCAGAGGCCAGAAGCAACTCTATAACGACTATGTTCGTTCATTCATAGGGGAGCTTCGGATGAAAGAAATCCGACCTCACAATGTAAAACGGGTTCTCAACGAAATGGCGAACTTGGGTAAGTCTGAACAGACCCGGGTTCATGTTTTCGGGATACTTCGCAAAATGTTCGGGGATGCCATCGAAATCTACCAGTACGCCACCTTCAATCCGGCACTTAAAAAATTGAAGCCGGCCATTCCGCAACTAGAAGCCAAACATCTGAATCTGGATCAGACCAAATCCTTGTTGGCCCACGTAGTTGATCAGCGATACGGTCTAGCCATTTGGATTCAGCTCTATTTGGGGCTGCGGGTTGGGGAGCTTCAGGCTCTGCGTTGGGAAGATGTGGATCTCCAAGTGGGCAGGGTGGCTATTCGTCGGACCTATATTCGAAGGACAAAAATCTTTCGGGATTATCCGAAGGGCAGAAAGCAACATAGCCACAATCTACCTCCCGAACTTTGGGAGAAACTTCGAATCGGCAAGGATAAGCCTAAGAGCGAACTGGTCGTCACATCTCCCTTTGGAAATGTGATTCCTTACCTGTGGTATCTCAGAGCAGTTAAGGACTACTGCGAGGTACTTAAGATTCCCGTCCTCGGGACCCACGGGTTGAGGCATTCCACTTCAGAACTCTATATGAGCCATGGAGCTACCAGGGATGATCTCAGATCTCTTTTTGCCCATTCCTCTTTGAAGGTTACCGAGCGTTACCTTCATGGAAAGGACACGAATCTGGAGAAAGTCACAAACGTGATCTATCTCTTCAAAAAAGAGAGTGACCCCAAAATGACCCCAACGCAGGAAGTCTCAAATCAACCGAAAGAGGAGGTAGTGTAAACTATCGAAATTGCTTATGAATTCTGGAGCGGGTGACCAGGTTCGAACTGGCTACCCTCAGCTTGGAAGGCTGATGCTCTAGCCAAATGAGCTACACCCGCTTACTTAGAAATGGCTAACTGGATCGGTTACTTAGCATGGTATCCCAAAATCCGTCTAGCTCGAATTTTTGCCAATCGGGAACTTCATGGAAATGACCGTATTACTTGGGCAACTTTCTCCGCCCAAAATTGTAGCAGTTGCTTATTTTGGCTGAAAAATAACGAATCGGAGTTGTGAAGTCGTACTGTACAAATTGAATTGGTTTATGAAATGTCCGCACCTGAAAAGACCGGATCAGATCCCGACCCTTTCCTTTGAGTTAACTTCGAAAATGGCCTACAAAATATTTTGCTATTATTCGATAATTCTGGTACCGCCCCTGTCATTCAGGAGGCCCGCAGATGAATTTGGAACTGGCTTGGTTTTTACTCCCGTTCACTCTCTGTTTCGGGGCCTTAGCGGTCGATTCTCCTCCCGGCATCGATCGGGACAGCTGGGTCGATTCTCAAATGCGGGTCTACAATACGCCTGAGTTGGAAATCCGTCTCTTTGGATTGGGGTATGTGGTCGATAGCTACCTCAAAGGCCGCCGAGACGCCTCTCCGCAGCTGAGCCATGCCGATCCGTTTCCCCCGGGCTTTTTTCAACGCCGCCAGCCTGGCATTGAGGACCGGGGCATTCCCACCGAGTTTAAGAATCACAAAGACGCCAAGTTCTATCAGGTGTTTCAAAAAGACGTCCAAGTCGGAGAAAAAGCGACGAAAGAACTTCTCGACCGACTTTCCCACGACGCCTTGACCCTCCATCACCCTGAGCAGTGGGGCCCCAATCGTGAAGCTGATAACTACGTCAATACCGGCCTGTCTGCTATTACTCCGCTCATTGGCTTGGGTTCGCTCTGGCTGAATGCGTACGTGGAATCTCTCTCTTTAGATGAGAAAGCCTCTCAGGTGCGGAGCGACCTGCTGACGATGCGGCCGATGAAGCGCCGCATCTTGGAAAAGGTTTGGGAGGCTTCATGGAAAGACGAAACCGTCCGAGACCATATCGTCGATCCAGAAGTTATTGGCCTAGGCGGCCCTTCCGTCAGAAATTCGTGGGAGCAAAATGTTGCTGGGGAAGAGATCGGAATCGAACAATCCCGCACGAAAGTAAAGGCGGCTGCCGGTGCAAAACAAGAAACCGCTCTACAGATTTTGGACCTTCAAGAAAAACTGTTGGCTTCGCAAAAAGCCGAATTGCGCAGGCGCGCCGCGGGAAACCCGTATAGTGACGAAGAAAAGAAAGAAGCCTACGCAAAGCGGCTGCAAATTCTAAAAGAGCTCAATGCACTTAGCGGAAAGCGCATTCGCGCCTTTCGTGAGCAAGAGCCCCAACTCCCCGGGGCAAGTCGCCCCGTGCGCGCTCTGGCGCAGGCGGAAGTCGACGCCATTACCGACCGAAGCATCGCCCGAATGTACGGCGCTCTCACTCTTCTTATTGGCGAGGTAGATCCCAAAGTAGCACGCACGGTGAAAGCCATTGGCGATGGCTACGCCGACATCGCCAAAGCCATTCATGATTTCGATGAAGCGCAGAAATCGGGTCAAAGCGGGGCCGGGACGGGATTTGCGGCCGGGGGGGTGGTCGGGGCGGTCATCGGCGCTGCAATTTCTATTTTCAGCTCGCTCACCGCAGGGCCGGACATTCAAGAGGTCATCCTCCAGCAAATGGTCGAACTCCGCAAAGAAATTGAGGCTCTCCGCATCCAAATGCACAATCGTTTTGATCGAGTCGATCTCGCGCTCAATCAGATTTACGGCGATATGTTGAAGGAGTTTTATCGAATTGAATTGTCTTTGAAGAACCAAAGCGTCGATATCCACGGTATTATTGAGAAGCTCACTCTTTTGCAATCTGTTTACCTGCACCACACCAACGATGTGCGCGAACTCTTTAGTTCAATTTCCAAGCAGATTCGCTCAGCAGGCGCGAAGCGGTGCTTGAATCTATACCGCGACTATCAGGTAGACAAAGTTGAGGCCGATTTTCCAGGAGAGGTTTTTGCCGAATTCAAAGCTTGTCTGGATGGCCTTTCCGATTGTGCCACTCAAGACGCTAGCAGCCCACTGCACGCCGGAACGAATTCTGGGGCGTCGAGCGAAGCCGAGGTGCTCAGCCGAGCGCTCTTGGCTCCCGAACGCGAGATTTCTGCCCTAATAAGATTTGCCGACGCTTACCGCTTTGAGAACGTCGATAACGCCTCTCCGGTTAACCCGGAGATCTACAGCGACTGCGCGCACGCCTACGTGCAAACCGCTTATCTTTTTCCGGTGTTGTTCAAAAAGTATGTAAAACCGACTTCTGATGAACATGGCCCCAACCAACTGGATAGGATGATTCAAACGGGTCTAACCACTCACTCGCTGCTCCAATCGCTTACGCAGGGATCCAAATCCAACATCACGGCGATGAAAGGCTTGTTCAAAAGCTACGTACAAGCTTTATCAACGGTTAAAAAAACTCTGGAGGCTAGAAGGACTGAGTTAAGAAACCAACAATTGCCGGGATTGGCGGTGAACGCGCAAGGCCTCGATCCTCTTATTTCCGCGCCGAGCCAGTTCGTACACAAGCCTCACCAGCCCGCCCTGGCGACAGTTTGTGATCCCGATGCGATCTTCGAAGCTGAGCGTGCGAATTATAAAGTGACGTTCCGCGAAGCGAAATATTCGGAAAACACGAAGTATGAAATACCGTTTACGATCGCCACTGCACCCAAACTTTTTGTGGTAGCCCAGCAACTGGGGCTTGGGGAAATCCGTTACTGCTTTGGGCAGGTGAAGGTCGGACCTTGGGCACCGGCAAAGGAGCTCCTCCACCCCGCAGAGTACATCGATTACAAGTATGGAAAGCAATTCTCACAAGTAGGCGGCCAACCGCTTCAGGGCGCTCCGTACACCACTGGCAGCAATTTTCGCTATCACACGACTCTGTCGGCTACTTTTGCTTTGAAAGGCTCCAAGAAGTCTCTCCCGATTTTCAAAAGAGACTACAACATGTTCCTTTATTACAAAGATTACACAAAACAGATCCCGCATGCCCTAGACGGAATTGACTTCGACACGATCGTTTGGCCTTCGGGACAAGAGCTACTCCCCAGCACCGATCGAGATCAGGCGATTACCGCGATCGGCGATTTAGTGGAAAAGGAATTGGCAGTTATCGACGTGAATTTGCGTCAAACGCTCGCGCGAGAAATCCAAACGGAACGGCCCCTACAAAGGGCCGATGGCGTTATCGTTCCAGCCAACATCACGGAGCTCACGACCGCCCGCAACCGCTTAGAAGCCATTTTGCTTCTTGGTTGGCCGACGTCGATGCGGTCTGACTCGCTTCTGCGTTCTTTGTTTCGGGCCAGGGGACAGCTTCCTCAAGCCACCACCTTGGCGGCCGGCTATATTGAACAGAACCGCGACGACTTTCGCCACTCCGGCGGGATCTTTCCGGCGACAACCTGGCTAGAGAGTTCCCTGGGAATGGATCGGAAAACTCTCGACGTTGAAAAAATGCGAGCAAGATTATCCGAGATTGAAAAACTGGTGAAAGAAAACCCGGCGCTCGGACCCGTCTTGGAACTCGAAACGAGTCGGGTGATCCAAAGTCTGCTGGACGCCGTTGAAATCAAAGAACAGATTCTGCCGTATGTACGGCAGCGCGGCTTATTACTGGAAGAAAATTTGAAGGCGGCGCAGGAAGATCTTGGTCTTTCTAAGGACACTTTGGAAGCGTTGGAAAACCAAGCGCGGCTCACGTCCTTAGAAATGACTGGCGAAACTTACTTGGCTTTAAAGCTCCTGATTTTGCACCACAAACTTTTACACGAACTCCCCACCGTGCCCACCCGCGGAAACCACCCCTTGATCGTAAAAGCTGTAACGGAGCTGGCGCTCTTCAAGAGAGCCTTGCTTGCAGAGTCGTTCGCGTTTGAGCCGCCTAAGGCCGCTCAAGGAAAGAAACCATGAAGTCTTTTGCCTTCTTCTTGATTTTAGCAACCGCTCCCGTTTGGGCCGCAGAAGAAACGCCGTCCACTAAACCTGTGTTTCTTTTGCCACCAGTCAGCGCACGTGTCTTGTTGGACAGTCGGCAACGGGAAATCGAAGCGCTGGTTATGGAAGAACGCGGCGAGGCGCTGCGGTCGGATATTCCCGCCGCACTGGCGGAAGCTGAAAAGACGTTGGAAGAATCAGCTAAGAGCGACACGGCCATGGTGCAGTGGAAGAAAGAGACGGCCGCCCTTGCAATTGTCAGACAGCTTTCGGTTAAAACTCTTTCCTCCGACGAAAAAGCCAAGGAGCTGCTTAATACTCTCAGTCGCTCGAAATTCGATCCGGTGGCGGAAACCGCGATTTATTTGCAGAATGCCGGAGAAGCTTTTGAGAAAAGCCAATTCAAACAGCCCGTGGTGGCCGACAGCCCGGTCTTCGCTCTGAGTCAGCCAAAGTCGCCTCCTGCTCGGCTAACCGAGCGCGCCGAAGCGGTTTATAAACACCGTTTGAGCTGTGTTTTTGAAGCGGAGCAACGGCCGAACAATATCGATCTCCGACTGGAAAACCGGATCTTCCAGATTCGCTGCAAAGAGAAAGACGTGCAGCACTTGCTTCGTTGTCAGAAGTCCCTGGAGACTCATCGGGTTTACTGTAACGCGGTTTTAAAAGAAGCCGACGACGCGACCCGAACAGAGCTCTCAGCACCAGTGCCTTGCTGGGAGCTAAAATGGGACGCGCTGCTGGAACGTTACCGTAGCGCCCACACAAAAATGGCCCAAGATATCAAACAAGAAGGCGGCGATATTTACGAAGAAGCTGAGGAGGCTTTGGCGGAGAAGCTGCTTCCGTAGTGGGATTCAATAGAGTTTTTTAGTCTTGTTCCCACGCCGTACCGCTTATCTAGTTGGGAAGGAAGCGCCGGTTTAGTTCGAGGTCGCTGGGAGTGGCGAGTGACACCGTTTGGTTTTGGATTGGCACGAGAACTAGGCCGTGCGCAAGAGTTTTCGCGCCCAATAAAGCACCTCTTTTTACGAAGGCGTGCGATCTGCTCCTTGCGCCAGTGTTTGGCAGGTTTGGGGATTTCAAGCGTAGAGTTCGTAACTTTTTCTTTCCGTGTTCAAACTCCACGGCCTCAGTGAGGCTGGCGATCAGTTCCTGTCCAAGTTTTATCTTTTTCATTCTCTCCTCTTTCTTAATCTGGTCGACCAGTGCCTTGAGCGCCTTTTTTTCCTCCGTCCAAATGTCGTCCTTCTCGTCTTTGTCGTATAGGGCCAGGAGATAGGGACGTTCGTCGTTTCCGAATTCCTCCGGTGTCCCGGATAATCCGCCCGGCCTCCAGATTCTTTAGAACCTCCTACTGAGTTTCCTTCAATACCTCGTCACCCTCCGCATTCACCCTTTTGCTAAACAAGGATGACTCTACGAAGGTGCGCCTCATACTACCAAGTAGTATCCACCACCTAGTAGCATGTCCAAATGGTTTACCTTGGACGTAACATCAATAGCTCAGGCGTTACTTGGAACCGGGGGCCGTCTCCGACTCTGCGCTCCAAGTCATTTCGTGCCTTTTATCTTAGGGCTCGCAGGACTCCAGTGAGCTTTCTAAAGACCCGCCGGACGTTTCGCGCTTTTTCAGTCGAAACACTTTGTTTCGAACTGAGTTGCGGCGATCTCTTTCCGCTGTTTTAATTACTTAATGGAAACCGATTATCGCGACTATCTCCAGCAAATGCTCGCTGACCGCAAGTCGGGTAATTCGGCTTACTCGCTCCGCGCCTTTGCCCGCGATCTAGGGATCAACCCCGCCACGCTGCCGCAGGTGCTTAACCGCAAACGGGGTGTTTCCCCTAAGAACGCGGAAAAGATCGTCGCTAATGTGCACCTCTCGCCAGCGGAAAAAGCCCGGCTCTCAATAGCGCCAAGGGAGATCGAGTTGCTTATCGCGCACAAAGCTCCTCATTTGGCGCCTTCTTTTTCGGATAGAGAGATTACCTTTCACCTAGCTAACCGGTCTTACTAGCCGACTAGTTGAGACGCCTTTTACAGAGACTCAAATATGAGTATCCCTCTGGCGTTAGTTCAACGGATCACTTTCAGAATTAGTTAATGGGACGATCGGATAAAGTCGGCGATTAACTTTGACGCATTGATATTGCCGGTCGTTTTACCGTATATAAAACTCGAAGTTTTCTTGCCGCCGGGCCAGGTATGGCCGCCGCCGCGAATTTGGTAAAGTACGACGCTCGGGCGGTCAGTCGCATCTAGGAAGGTACTCACCGAAATCGGCGTTCCGTCCGTCGCAGTATCTTCGATGGTGTCCAACTTGGCAGTAGCGCCTAATCCATTTTTCTCCGCCCACCAGCCAATGAACTCATCGACAGAAAGCGATCTTTTTTTGTGGGTTAAAAAACCCACCCCTTTTTGTGTGAAAATTCGGTCTGACGTACCGTGAAGGTACCGCAGGGGAATGGGGCGAGACGGAACGAGCGTGATCGACTCGTCCGGTAGGGTTCCGGCCACCGTGACGAGTCCGGCAACTTTATCCGCATTCTTGGCCGCGAAGAGATTGGCCATCACCGCGCCATTAGAGAATCCCGCCAGAAAAACCCGGCTCGGAAGTGTCACCTTTTCCAGAATCAGCTGTTCGATGAGCGACGAGATAAATAAAAAATCGTCTGGCGCTTCTTCTCCGGCGGATAGGAGTTCCTCGCCGCGAACTCGCCACGTGCCGTCGAGGGCGTTGGGGTAAACCACCACAAACTGGGCGGCGTCAGAGTGGCTATTGAGGTCAGAAAAACTTTCCATGCTCCGATGACTTTGCGAACGACCGTGAAAAGCGATTAACAGCGGTAGCGGAGCTGCCCCATTGTTGCCTTCGGGCCGGTGGATGAGAAATTCCCGGTTGCGCCCCTTGACCTCAATCGTTCGGGCAATCGCCGCTTGCGTCGGTTTCGGGTTGGTACCCAGTGCGTCCACCGAAAGGCTCGCACCGACATGAATGGCGGCAATAAAACAAAAGGACAGTCGGTAAAGCATGCCAGCCCTCTTACCTAAAAAATGACGCTAAGGTCAAGCCGACGCGACCATCGGTCAATCCGATCGCGAGTCCGACGCCGAAGTCAGTGGGCAAATCGGGCATTCGTGGGCCAACCTATTTTGGGATTCGCATACGAAGCCGCCGCCTGCTTGCTTGGTAGGGTATGCTCGAATTGAGCAGGGAAATAGACCAAACATTTCAGTCTCCTAGCAAGAGTGGTCGGCATGCGGATTTTAGAGAACCACGGTGATCCTCTTATGATCCAGGATGTGTTTCCCTTTTTTTTGCAACGGTTTGTCTATTCCAAGTGGCTTCACCGTTGACACGGTGCGGTGGCCGGCCATTATGGGAAGCCTAACCAAGGGGAAAAATATGAATAAGACCATGCTTCTGATGATCGTAACGCTCTCTCTACCGTTTGCCGCTCAAGCGGTGACTTTGAATGAGAAGGACCTGACTGTGACCAAAGTCACTGTGGAAACCCCACTTCCCAGTGGCCTTGAGAGTGTTGCTGGCGGAGTGGATAAGGCGAACAAGCTTTATGCGGCAATCAAGACTGACTCGCGGATTGAGCCATTCATTGAAGCGGCGGAAGAAAAGTACCTTCGCAAAAATGCAAAGGCCGCGGAGTTTGGAAATCACGCGACGGTTACGGTGAACTGCAATAAACATCCAGCACCGTATGGAACGGAAGATAAGAACATGTGCCAACTCACTGTGGTAAAGACCTACGGGTGGTATGCCGATCTTTCGTTGATTCTCACCGTGGAAGGCTTCTTGGCGAAGTCCGTGGCAAAAGACTACAAGTAACAAGGGTAGGCGACCTCTGGCGAGGCCGCCTATTTTTTTGACCGCCCAATGGCAACGATGCAGCCCAGACCACAAAGTGCGGATACCGTTCGTACCGCCGATTAACGACGAATGGGTAACTCACTTCCCTACCTAATAGGGAATCCGGTAAACATGGCTGAAGGATCTTTGCGATACAACCGATAAGTAACCAAAGGAGCCTTCGCTCTGCCCGTGCGTCAATATCTGCCCATTATTCGTTTCTTTTTATTCTTAAACCTATTTGCCCCC
>JAYVQZ010000117.1:0-2633 GCA_043776735.1 Deltaproteobacteria bacterium
CCGCAGCAAAGCTATCCGCCATGCGCTCTCCCGCCTTACGCTTGAGTCCAACCGAGACTCGAAAACGAACCGGACGGTATTTTTGGAAGAGGTACTTACGGAAGACTATAAGCCAGAGTTTTTTGCCCTCGACTGTTACCACCTCTCCGAACTTGGAGAAAAGGCAGTCGCAGGCGACATTTATAAAGCGCTAAACAAATAGTTTTAGGAAGTGAAAAATAGCCCAGGCCTGTGATTAGGCAGCTTGGGCCTGTTCTAATTTGTCAGCAAGCAGGTGGGGAACTTTATGAATGGTAACCTTGGCGGGCCGTAGTTCGCGCGCAAAAGGCTCCCAAATATCGCTCGGGTTCATCTTGGGATTGCACAGAAAGATGTTCACTATAAGCATCCGGTATTCGGGCCAAGTACTTATAATAAAATGAGACTCTTGTAAAATCAGGCAGAGGCTTATGCCGTGAGGGGAGAACCGGTTTTCGGCCTTAGCCACCACGTGGGCACCAACTTTTTCCAACCCATCTCGAGCAATTCGCTCAAGGAGGACTAGATCATTGAGATCCCCCGTGCAGCCATAGGCATCCACGACCCATTCGTACATCATCCCTTTTGTTGGCATATCTTAATTGTACCTGGAAACTGCCAAAAACTGAAAAAGACAAAAAAAAACGGCTCATCGCAATATGCGAGAGCCGTCTTCAGCAACTATCAGAACGATTAGTTCAAATAATCTTTAAACGCTTTACCAGGACGGAACTTAGGTACCGTGCAAGCGGGGACCTTGATGGCCTCGCCTGTTTGGGGATTGCGACCGACGCGGGCTTTTCTCTTAGAACGTGTGAAAGTTCCGAATCCAACCAAAGTTAGATCGTCGCCTTTCTTTACGGTCTTTTTGATGGTCTCTACCATCGTATCGATCAAACGTTCGCAATCGGCTTTCGTGATATTGACTTCGCTGGCAAGCGTTTCAACTAGCTGCGCTTTGTTCATTGCATCTCCTAGAATAATAATGACTTGGCTGTGACAAACAATGGAATAGGACGCTAGCAAAGGGACTAAAAAGGGTCAAAAAGTTTTTTTCAATTAATTCAGATTGTTCCAGGCGAACATGGTCTATTTTTTGTAAACGACAAGCCTTTTCTGTGGTTCATCGTGCAAATAAAAAATCGGTCAGTGTTTGGAAGGAGAAAAAAGTTGGGGCGCTAGGATTCGAACCTAGAAATACAGGAATCAAAATCCTGTGACTTACCATTTGTCGACGCCCCAGTAAGAATACGCTTTACTATACTCAAATGATCTCATCATTCAAGAGCTGCTGACGCTGTCGGTGTGAGAAATCTCTTCCCCTTAGACAGCCTCGATCCCCGTCTTTGACAGCGACCACGGCTTAGCCTCTGGGAACACTACCCGAAACACATCCCCAATGTCCCTGGCGAACTCAAAGGTCATTTGCTTTCGCACCTCTTCAGGAACCTCTTCAAGGTCGTGTTGGTTTCTCTCTGGCATAATCACTCGGGTCACTCCCGAGCGGTATGCGGCCAACACCTTTTCTTTAATGCCGCCCACAGGGAGTACCGCCCCCCGAAGCGTAATCTCTCCGGTCATGGCAACATTCGTCGGCACCTTCTTGCCCATCATCAGACTTGCTAAGGCAACCGTCATTGTCACTCCAGCGGAGGGCCCGTCCTTAGGCACCGCCCCTGAGGGAACATGGACGTGCACGTCCCGTTTTTCGCTAGACTCCTCCACGGACAGGGGCAATCGGGCTTTAACCAAGCTCTGCGCAATTTGAGCAGACTCTTTCATAACGTCGCCCAATTGGCCGGTAAGGATCAATCGTCCGCTTCCTGGATTACTACTGGCCTCAATATGAAGGATGTCGCCGCCAAACGGTGTCCACGCCAAGCCTGTGACGACTCCCGGGACAAGATCGGCAGGTCTCTCGTCTTCGAGAAATCTTGGATGCCCCAAGATTGTCCGAATATCCAACTCGGTCAGCTCATATTTCTCCTGATCTAACATTTTTTCTGCCGAACCACGCAGCAACGCTTCCAACCGCCGACTCAAATCGCGAACTCCCGCCTCTCTGGTGTAATGGCTGATAAGAAATTCCAACTGCTGCTTTGGAACCACAAATTTCTCAGTGGCGATACCAAGCTTGGAAAGCAAACGGGGAACCAGATGCGCCGTGGCAATTTCGATCTTCTCTTTCTCGGTGTAGCCACTAAGTTCGAGAATCTCCACACGATCGCGAAGCGGACCGGGAATAGTATCGAGAGTGTTTGCTGTCGCAACAAAGATCACCTGGCTCAGATCAAAGGCAACATCGAGATAGTGATCCACAAAGTTTTTGTTCTGCTCAGGATCAAGAATTTCCAGCAAGGCCGAGTAAGGATCCCCCCGATGGCCTAGACCAAGCTTGTCGATCTCATCCAGCAAAATAACCGGACCTGAAGAACCCGCTCGCTTTAAGGCTTGAATGAAACGGCCAGGCATCGCCCCCACATAGGTTCGGCGATGCCCACGCATTTCCGCCTCATCGGAAACTCCACCCAGACTGATGCGCACAAACTTACGCCCCAATGCGGTGGCAATACTCTCCCCAAGGCTGGTTTTACCCACGCCAGGAGGGCCTACCA
>JAYVQZ010000118.1:0-10219 GCA_043776735.1 Deltaproteobacteria bacterium
ACCATTGCCGGCGGCTCCCTCGAATCTGATTGCGTCTGCCTCGAAACTAAGCGCGACTCAAGTAACACTGACTTGGCAAAACAATACCAATAACACGGGTGTTATCGTAGAGCAGAGTATCGACAATGAGCACTTCACTTCGTTTCCCCCGCTGATTGGTGGGGCTATTTCCGTTGAAATGTCCGGAATTCAAGTAGGCACTCGGTATTACTTTCGAGTGCATGCGGTGAATGCGAGCGGACCGTCGGCTTACTCCACGGTAGCAAATATCACTCTTGTTGCCGTAACAGGATTGGCGCCTTCGGCATCGAAGAAGTTAACGGCAACTGCCTCCACCCGTAGTGCCACGCAAGTGACTCTGAAATGGGAAAATAGTTCCCTTACGGCGACCAGCATTATTCTCGAGCAGAGCACGGACAATATTTTGTTCTCGGCCTATCCGGCTACCAGCCGTTTGGTTGCCGCGATGGAGGTGGGAACTCTTCAACGGCTGAAGACCTACTATTTTCGGGTGCGTGCCGTGAATAGCTACGGCGCGTCCGTCCCCTCAAATGTGGCCGCAGTTCGACTTCCGTAATGTTGGATTTCTAGGGGGTTTCGAGTTATGAAACCCCGATGCTTCATACCCCTCGACTTTGCGTAGATGCCCGTGTGTCGCCCCGTTGGGGTCAGGCCGGGCATGAGGTGGGGGAGTTTGTCGACGAGATGGCGGCGTTTCATGGGGAGGAGGAGAGCGTATGGGTAAATCGTCATCGAACCGTCTTTCTCACGCTTCCGCGCCAGGTCTTTACTGGTCCCTGGAAGCGTTACAACACTCGGGTTGGTCCAACCGGGTGGGCCCTCTCTCAAGCTTGGGAACGGCAATGGCTCCGCCGGGCGCCCGTCAGTTTTTTTCACCGTTTTCGACCCTTTGGATTTGCTGCCGAGAAGCTGACTAAGCCTGTACTGACTACCTGGTTACCGAGCCACCAGCTCCCTCTCTCCCCCAAAATTCGAGCGGGCGCTTGGGAGCAGCACGTGGTGCCCTCGATGACAGATAAAGCGTGGTTTCTTACTCATGCCGAAGGAGTGATCGCCTCCTCGGTGCATGTGGTGACACCGGGGCCTCGGCGTTTTCTCACCTTTCATAGGGCAAAGAAATCGCCTTCACCGCATACCCTTTTGGTGGTGAGCGAGGATAGAAAGCCATCGTTAAGGATAAAAAAAGCGGCGGACGTTTGGATATCGGAGCGGGCTCATCGAGACGTTGTCTTTATTTCGCTAAAAGACACCGGCGCCACAGCACCGCAGGCTTGGATTGCCTTGCTGGCGAACGCAGAATTGATGGCTTACGAGGTAACCCGTCCTCTAGATTCTGGCATGCTGGCTTGGGAAGCCTTCTCCTGGGGCATACCGGTTCTCTTCTCCGACAAACACGCAACTCTCGCTGAGACCAACCGTAGTCCGCTTTGGTCGTTAGAAAGCTTTCTCAATGACCCAAGTAGAGTAAATTCTTCGGAGTTTGCCCGGCAGGCCGCTGCGACAATCCCCACCCTGGCAAAGGCTGATCCCATGGAATGGATCAGGAATTATGCGAAGCTTTATCGGCGAGTGTTCGGATAGCGACGAGGTCCTCTTCGGGAATTAAAAAAGGAGCCGTGGGGCGTCTTCGGTTGTTTACAGTGATCAGCCAAAAGTATGCCGCCGGAAAAAGGTCTTTACTCCCGATAGCACGCCAAATCGCAAGGGCATTCTTCCCCTCCCCTCGTAAAATTGCCCGTAGCGCCATATGAAAATCCAAAACAAAATGACGTCGTTGCTCAAATGCTTTTGCTGGGCCTTGTATGGTTTGGGGAAGCGACTTAATTAACTCATTGCGGATTTTTCGATTCTCGCTGGCAAATAGGGGTGCAGAATCGGACTGTCGGCTTAATTGCCCTTTGTGACTACGAATACGCACTAGAGGTTTTTGCAAAATGCCCATTGCCCCCGTCTGAATCAACCGTGCCCAGAGGTCGTAATCTCCTGAAACCGTTAAATTGGTGTCAAACCCACCCAAGGCCCATGCCGAAGCCGTTCGGAAAGAGACAGTGGATAGGTTTCCGGGAATGCACCCATGAAAGAAAAAATGCTGTGCGGCCAGACTGGAAGAAAGGACTGACGGCAAGTCATCCAGCCGCGGAGGCTCACCCAAATTCCCTTCCCAGTCCATCATTCGATTTTTGGTAAAAAGGAGTTCAATCTGTGGATGCCCATTCCAAAAATTTACGATTTCTTTAAGGGCATCGGGCTCTAAAAAGTCATCCTGACAGAGAATCTGACAAAGGGGGGCCCGCGCTTCCTTTAAAATCGTATTGAGATTGGGAAAAAGGCCATGCCTGGGCGATGGTTTATCTAGAAGACGAAAACGGGCATCCTTAAAGCTTTCAATCAATCGAAGGGTCCGATCTTTGGACCCGTCATCGCGTATTACCAATTCAAACTCGTGGAGGGTCTGATTGGCGAGAGACTCCAGCGCCATCGCCAAAAAGGATTCACCATTATAGGACGGCATCAGGACGGAGATGACAGGGCGAGTATCAGACATGCGTTAATGGTAACACTGCTGTGGGCAGGCGCAAAAAAGGGCTGAGGACTACTGTTTAACGACCGCGGATTCGTAGCTGGTGGAGTGGCGGCCATCGGTAGCTGGTTTATTATTTTTGTTGTTCTTGGGGTCGGCGTGAGTCTCCTCTTTTCCAATCCGAAGCTCACTAAATTCGTGCCGAGGTAGTGTGTACTCAACGACACCACCCACCTTACGGGCGGCAAATTCTCTGTCTTGGCGAGGGGCCTTGCGAGATCTTTGTTCGGAGCCGTTGTCGCTGTCGCGATCGCTTTCTGAAATGTCCCTGAGGGCAAGCTGATAACCTTGCTCGTTTCGGCCAGGCGCTACGGCACCCCGAACGCTGCGATTAAATTCCAGTGAGGCTTGGAGCGAAGCCCCTCCTGCAGAATTAGTGTACCGGTCAAAGCGTCGTCCTTTGGGCGATGTAGTGTCTCGCCGCGCCGACTGGGAATCGAGAGAACTCAAAAGGCGTCGATTGGACGATGCTACCGCATTGGCGTCAGAAACGGTTTGGGGTTGCTCACGTTGTTGGGGACGAGTTTGGGCGAATTCGCGAGGATCCGCGCTAAGCAGCATCCTTACCTGAGAAAGGGTTTCGTTAAGCCGAAGTTTTTGTTCTGACGGCGGAAGGTTGGCGTTTGTAGGAAGCGGACCGTCCTTAGGAATGGGTAAGCTCTCCTTGCGTTCTGGGGTTGCTCCTGTGAGCAGAGGATCGTTATCAGCGAGTCCTAAAATCTTTTTGAAGCGCGGGTTGGCTTGCACCAAAGCTTTGGTGAGCTGAGGGTTAGCTCTTACCTTGGCCACAACAGCCGCCATGACCTCGGGAGATACCGGCGCATGTTCTGGAGTTACCTGAGCGAGCCCTTGGGCTTCGCTAATGCCATCGGAGTGGTACTCGGAGTGGGCAACCGGGGTGTATAGGCAAACGCTAATTGCCATGAGTGAGAAAAGTTGTTGTAACCTAGGTGCCATACTTAACTGATTTAAAGAGCACGTTCCTTGCCAACTCCCTTTCCCAGGCTCCGGCTAACTAATTGTTATTGTGTGATTTTAACCGCACGTAAATCACTCTCGTGCTTAAACTCGACTAAGCCTTTGACGTTGCCTGTTTAAGAATTGGTAAGCCTTGGAAGGAATTGGGATTTTGCTGCCCACTGCCAGTACACAGGAGTGAATACCAGGAGTGGACGGGCGGGGCCGATAGAAAAAAAAGGGAGAGCTAGAAAGCTCTCCCTTCGGACACTTAGTCCTTCTACCCCCGAGAAATCAAAATAGGAAAATCAAAACAAGAAAATAAAAAAATCACTCGTTGATAAGGTTGAGCATGCCGCGTCCGCCATTTGCAGAATGGCCCCCGGAAACCTTGGGCGTGGAACTCAGCTCTCGGTGAGGAGTTCCCGCACTTTCTCTGAACTTGGAAAAACTTCCGTCACTAGTCGTCTGATTGAGAAAACTGCCAAAGCCAGAATTCGACTTAGGAACCAATGCGCTTGGTTTTTCACCGGCGAAAGCTAAGGCGTCGGCGGAGTCGGCGTTTGATCCTGAAACCATATTGGCCTTGCCGGTAGCGGCAGAAAGGCGCCGGGCGAAACTACGTGGGGCATTGTCGTTGGAGGCCATGGTGCCTACCAATAAGCGATTTTGAGGCTTGTTGGATTTAAATCCTCGTTTTGACGCAGCAGCAGTTTCGGAAAAACATTTTTTGATCTCTTCTGGTGTCTTTTTGCTCTTGCAAGCCACTTTGTCTTTCTCTGAGATATCAAGGCCAACGTCTTCGCCAAAGCCTCGGGTAAACCCATTTTCTGAGGCCACTCCTCGCGTCGTCAGACCCAAACTACTCACACGGCCTGACGTGGATGAGTCAGTAGCCGATTTATCCGTGTTAAGCATGGCGACGCCCGTATTGGCGCTGTTACTAATGGGTCCATTAGTTCGAGTGGCCAATGCGCCGATTCCTGCCGAAGCCTGTGCTGCCGTTCCTCCACCAACGCCCATGCCGGCCCCTGTTCGAGCTCCATTGCTATTTCCGCTAGTGCTGGCCACAGAGCCCACTCCCAGCGTGCTGGTGGTTTCAAGCCGAGAGGAAGAATTTGTGGAGTTGGAATAACTTTGGCGCAAGCCCGCTTCGCTCAACTGAGCAGCCAATGTCTCTTTGGCTAAATCCAAATTTTGTTGGGACTGTTTTTCCGCCAAGGCCAAACGCTGTTGGTTGTACTGATCGTCGAGTTGACGACGTTGGTCTTCGGCTTGGCGCGCATCCGTGCGGGCAGAACGAAGCTCGGCAAGCTGCATTTGCAGGCGATCGCTAACGCCAGCATTATTCATGGCTGCCACTTGTTGTGCGGTAGCGCTCTGAGTGAGAGCTACGTTCTCTGCAATTCGATTTGCCTCTTTTTGTGTATCTGCCGAGATCTGGGTCATCTTGATCTGAGCATCCGCATTAGTTTTGGCGATCGCCTTGTCGGCATTGGCTTGAATGCTAGCGACGATAGCCGGTACGACAGCGGCCATCATAGCTGCCATTGCCATTAGGATGGCAGCGGCCTGCCCGCCGGATTCTTTTTCCTGCGACTGGTCGCCGCCTTCGGCATGAGCCAGACACATTCCAAAATCGAGAGCGATGGCAAAGTAACGCAAGAAGTGAGAGTTCCCTAACGAAGAGGTTGGTTTTGTCGACGGACGGCGTTGTGGCGCTTTTGCCTTGTTCTTTGCTTTTGTCGATGCCCCAACATTCCCAAAAAATTCTTCCTGATTGAGCTCTTCGCTCTTCTTACCATCGCGACGAATCGTGGTGAGCGAGCGTGTCTCACCCGCGTTGGTTCGCTGTTCGATGGTTGAGAGTTCTCGAGAGGCTTCTAAAACAGTATTGGAGCCAGCGTAAGGCAAACGCTCAATCGCAGCACGTGGCGAGTTGTCTTGTCCGGTGGAGTTGGAAAGGTTCGCCGACGTTGTGGAATTGGAAACGCTGGCCGGGGGTCTCAAAGCACTTGCGCTGTTTGAGTCAGAAAGTTCTTTAGGGGTGCCATCCACGGATTTACCAATACTACCGACAGCGGAACCACCAGAATCTGATTGGGACGCCTTAGGAGCATTGTCGTCGAAAACTACGCTCTTGGTGCTGGCAGTACCTTTGGCTTCCATTCGTTGCCCAAGACTAACCGTCTCTTTTGATGAGACTGTTGAGCCAACGCTTCCTAATTGAGAGCCAACGGAAGCTGCAGCATCTTTAGAAGAACCGGTTGAAGCAAGCGCCGGACCCTTTTGTGGAACTGGAGGTGGTTGCACTTTGGGAAACCCTGCCCCCACCGAAGGGATAAGGCTCTTATCGGGCTTAGCTAGAAACTTTTTATATTTGTCAGCGGCGTTTACGTCGACAAAGCCACCGAGAATCGCTTGGACCTTGGGAAGGTTGGAATCCCCTAGAGATCGCTTTGAAAATTCTCCAGCCAAGCCAGCCAATGCGGCCGGCATCATGGCAAGGGCTGTGCGCACATTAGCTCTGCGCCACTCATCCATTGGATTTTCAGCCGCATCCTGCATCGCCTTGTTCACCATGGCGATAGTGAGCACCATCCCTTTAAAGCCAGGAAGGCCCATCATGTAGGAAACCGAATAGTCTTGGGGTTTGCCAGAGGCGATAGCCTGAGGCGTGGGTAGCACTAGGGCAACGATTAGTAGCTGAACGGTAACGGCATGTAGCCGGCCGGTAAGCCCTTTCAAACTCAAATAGGAGAGTCGTCGTTGCATTACTAAATTCCCTTTTCAAAGTTGCCTAACTTCGCACGTGCCGTGGGAACCGCAGATTAGTCTTCTTACCCAATTCAATTTGCACACCCTTTGCCAACTTTGGTGAATACCGCCGGTATATAACCCCGCGCTGTCACTGGGGTTTTCGAAGATGGGGCGAGGGGGGGAGTGCCGAGAATTGACACCCCTAGGTCCCCTTTTTCACAAAGCGCTGATTTACTAAGAGATTTTGCGTACAGAGTTTGAGCAGTGCAAAGAAACGGTAAAAAGCCTAAGAGTTTCGGCTGTTTTGAAGGTGTATTCGTGTGATTGTTTTAAGGATACACGGTGAGCTTAGTGGTGGCGGTCGTCGCTGCCGCCATCGCTGGACTCGGAGCTGCTGTTGTTACGGCCTATGTCTCCGTGGGCTGCTCCTGGATAGGATGGCCGCACGCCTCTGAGGGCGTTGGAGGTGCTCTGGACCGTGTCTGACACCGCCAGTAACTTACTAGAAAAAGATCCTCGCACCATTGGAGTCGTGCGTTCTAAATTGGCAGAGGCCACCAGTAGTTGGGGCATGCCTCTGGCGGAGGAGGCATTTTTGGAGCCTCGAAAAGCAACAAGGCGTTTGCTCAGGGAATCAGGTGCGGTTTTTATCGCGTTGGTAAGACGCTCGCGTGCTGCCGTAATGGACGGGCTTTGAGTCGTTTGAGAAGTGGCTAAAGCGGATTTGGCATTGGTAGTGTCGGCCACACTGCGATTCTCAGTTCCATTGCTAAATTTAGTTATCTCAAGCCCGCCGCTACTTCCGGGAGCTCTTAACAGGTTAATAGAGGCCTGTAGGTCTCGCGTTTGTCTATCCAAGGCCAGCTGTTGCTCTCTGCCGCGATCTTCTTGAAGAAGTTTGGCGACGTTGTATTCGTAATCCATCCAATTTTTTTCTCGTTCGGTGGCGTTTTTGTCCTTGGAAGCCAAGATGCTTTCCGTCGATAGCATTGCCTGCCGCTCCGTTTTTCCTTGCTCTAACATTGCGGCGGTATTGGCTTGGGCAGCGGTATTAAATAAGGCGACATTTCCGTTGATGGCATTGCCTTCACGTTGCACTTCCGCGTTTATTTCAGCCTGGCGAACCGTTGCGCTGGCGTTAATTCCAGCAACGGCAACATCAGCGCCAGCCGCAGAGTTTGCTGCGGAGATATTAGCAGCTTGAGCCACAATCCCCACTGCGGCACCAATGGCCTCAGCGGCTTCCGCCCAGGCATTGGCAGAAAGCAAAAGCACTGAGACGGATGCCAGTGCGATCAGTGATTTTTGAATTTCCTGATTCAATCTTCCCCCAAAGACACAATTTAGATTCTACTGGCTAGTGGTGCATAACCCGGACCGAGTGCTGTATTCCTTTTGTGCACTCAGGAAAGGGAGGGGGCCGTCGATGAAAATTCCTTGGGCAAGCGCTCGTCCCCTTTCTTTAACAGGCTGAAGGGTTTGAGTTTCGAGGACTTAGGGCGTCTAGTTTTCTGACAGCCCGCAACTTCAGAAAACACTCGCCTAACCCGCATTTAAGTGGTGGAATCTACGCAAATTTTCTGCCGTTGAGTTGCAGGCTAAAGAGACCGGTTGTTGGTTTCTGAGACAGCGCGGCTAATGATGCAAAAGGTGGTTTGTGATGGCTCTAGACGACTTATATTCAAATTTAAATTTCTTTCTCCGATGGTTCCACATCATGGCGGGAATCACCTGGATTGGAATGTTGTACTTTTTTAACTTCGTGAATGCGAACTTCCAACCCACGCTTCCCAAAGAGATGAAGCCAACGGTAAATCCTCAGCTGCTTCACCGCGCGCTGTTCTTTTTTCGATGGGGCGCAATGTTTACGTTCTTATTCGGATGGACACTTCTGTTTGTGAAGTATTCGGGAGGAAACCTCTGGTACGACGCTGAAGGAAAGTTTGCGGCACGAGCCATGTGGATCTTGTTCGGGGGAACTCTCGGTAGCATCATGTGGTTTAACGTATGGTTCATCATTTGGCCGGCGCAAAAACAGATTTTGGGCTGGGTAAAGAACTCCCAGTCTCCTCCTGAAATGGCGGGACTCGTAAAGCGTGCCACGATGGCATCTAAGATCAATACCTACCTCTCGGCACCGATGTTGTTTGGCATGATTGCTCCCAACAACTACGGATCGATGAGTGGCATGACGCTAGTCATTTGCATCGCTGTAGGCGGAGCGGTGATTTGGGGACTTTATAAGTTGGCGCCGAAGGTGGGCGTGCCTGCGTAAGGCACTCATTGAAGTCGAGACTTTAGGGCCTAGCGCGGGAGCTAGGCCCTTTTTTTTGAATTAAAATCTTAGGAATCGATCCGCTTCTTCAGTTCTTTGCCAACTTTGAAGAAGGGGAGTTTTTTCTCAGGAACAAATACGTCGGCACCCGTCTTAGGGTTACGGCCCACGTACGACTTGTATTGCTTTACGAACCAGCTCCCAAAGCCGCGGATCTCAATCCGGTCGCCTTTGGTCATGGATACGAAAAAAGAGTCGAAAATGGTGTTAACCAGCTCTTCGGCCTTTTTCTTAGTGAGATTGGCTTTGCGCGCCAAATTCTCAATGAGCTCTGATTTTGTCACAAACCCCTCCGGGTATTTTTTGGAGCGCCAGCGGTGCTAAACTACCCGCATTGGTAAGTACCTTATTATTATAAGTTTTTGAGCCCATCAATGAAAGAAAAAAAAGGCTGGGAGATAGGGGGGCTGGCGTTTACATTCGCCGGTATGAATTTTGGACGGCGACTCGATTCCTTGCAGGCGCACTTTTGGTACGTTGCCATTCTTAAGATGCTCGACCTCTTTACGGTAGCCCTTGTCTGGAAACTCGTTTGGGCATTGCGTTTCGGGACTCAGTGGATTTCTGCACCGAAGGGAATTCCGCTCATTGCCAACTATTCTCGAATCACAATTCCACTCGCCGTTGTCTATTCTGCGGTGTTCCATGTCGTGGGAGCTTACCGACGAGATCGTGTAGTTTTTGGCTTTAGGGCGCTAAAAAAAGTGGTTGAGGGCTCAGTTTTAGGAACTTTGGTTTTTATTGCGCTCCTCTATTTTGCCAATGAGCTGCAGTATTCCCGCATCTATTTGATCCTCTTTGGGGGCTTCGTCTGCCTGGCATTAGCCGTTCAGAGGGCACTTTTTGGAATAACTTGGCTACTCCTTGAGCCACGTTTTGTTCGTCCGCGCCGCGTATTGTTGGTCGGCGGTGGGGAATTGCTCGATCTTTTTGTCTCTCAAATTGAGCTCAATCGCCCCTACCCGTTTGAGTGGGCTGGCTTCTTGGGAAAGCAGCCCAGTGAGCGGATGCAGGTAAGTCACATTGCTCACCGAGGAGAAGAGTCTGAGCTGACCGGCGTTTTGGAGAAGAGCCGCATCGATGTGGTGGTTTTGGCCTATCCTCACCAGGAGTCGATGAAGTTTGAGCCTTTGCTGCGCGTGTTGTCCAATCAGCTCATCGAAGTGAAGATCCTTCCTGACTACGGCCGCCACAGCACCTTTACCTATCAGGCGAGGGAAGAGTGTGGCATTCCCCTGCTGGTGGTAAACGAGCCGGCTTCGGGAGCCACTGATAGGGTTTTGAAACGAACGTTCGACATGATTGGCGCCGTGTTGGCGTTGGTAATTCTCTCCCCTTTATTTGCTCTGATTGCCCTAGTAATTCGAGTCTCCTCCAAGGGGCCGATTTTTTATTCTCAAGTACGTGTGGGGGCGGATGGTCGGGTCTTTCCCATGTATAAATTTCGCTCGATGGAAGTGGGGGCGGAGAAGGCCACCGGTGCGGTTTGGGCAAGGCCTGCCGATCCCAGGGTGACGCCCCTCGGACGATTCTTACGCAAATCAAATTTTGATGAGCTTCCCCAG
>JAYVQZ010000119.1:0-2623 GCA_043776735.1 Deltaproteobacteria bacterium
GCAGACGTTACTTTCCAGTCTTGCAAAAGCCCGTCTTTGAACCTATCAATTTTTCCAGAAACAGACTTGCCTGAAACAGTGATTGCAAAGCGACGCTCAGGAACGCCGGCGCGCTCTAAGATCGTGTGGACCGATTGGCCAAGGAGACGAAAAATATTGTCTGCAATATCCTCGGTCAATTCCTCTTCGTGCTCGATCTCAAGGGCTAGTTGGCGGGGTGGTTTTAAAAGTTCGGTAACCGAATAGTCCGTTCCCTCGCCTTTGTGATAGAGGTCGTTTTTAACAGCGTTGACGATAGGTTCTGGCAGGTTCAGGGCGTTGGTGTATTTCATTTCATCCCCTGGATAATTTTTCGAATATTTTTGGCTAGTCCCCACGCGCCGATAATTTCCATTTGAATCATTAGTCCATGGAGTTTTTGCAAGCTCATCGGTTCCCCCTTCGGACGCTGGCGATCTGTTCAATTTCAAAATCTCTTGCAGCGTCAGACGCAGCCTCGTGCCGGCCGGCTGTGCATTCGGGGCAATCATCGTTTTCGTCTTCAACTTCCCGCTCATCACACCGGCCACAGATAAGAACCGAGTGACAGCTATCGACTCTGCAATCCCCGCAAATAGTGTTTACGGGCCGACCTAAATCCTTGAGCTCCCCGCAGTGGTCGCACTTGAGCATTTCGTACGCTTTTACTAGTTTGGGCATGGGTTACCTCTTTGGGCCTATCGGGGGAATCCCCTTGGCTCCGTACATAAGAGTATAACGCACCGCACAATGTAAGTCAATGTGAATCAAAATGAATCATTGACCTTCAGTAGTACACGGGATTACAATGATTTACATGGGACCCAAGAAGAACATGGAAGAAAGCGTCATGATCCGGCTCGAAAAATCGGTTAAACAGTCCCTGGCTAAAGAGGCTGAAGCGGATGGGCGTACCGTTGCGGCGTACATCCGACATTTAATAGATACCCACCCCAAGCGAATCAAGAAATAATGGCCCCTATTGTTGCGGCAATTGCGATCGTCGCCGTGGCGGGAGTTGTGGTCTTTTTCTGTTGTCGCATTTTTTACCGAATGATTAAGTGGCTGGTTACAGCCAAAGTGCCGAGAATCCAGGAAGTAACTCCCACTCCGCTGCCGGTCAAAAAGAAGCGCCCGTCGAGGTCAAACTTCCCGCCGGCTGCCAACGCTGAGAGGTGGGCCGCCCATCCTGAGTACGCTCTTATTAAGTCTCGCGCGAACGGTCTTGTTAGGTTATTGGATTTGCCGACTGATTCAAATTTCTCCGCCGAATTAGAAATGTTAAAGAAAATTGCCGAGTCTTACCGTCAGCTTTGTGAATTAGGATTCATCGATCAGATGGATCAATTTGGAAAGTACAGTGGGATTTCAGAAGAGGCTATGATTACCCTTCCGCCGGATCTTTTCGCTAGCGGGTTTATTGGGCACCTTCAGATTTCTCTCTCCAATCTTTTTAACAACGGAAACAAGCCCGAACTCAATGCAAAGTTTAGCCCGGAGAAGGTAGAAGCACTTCGAGATCTCCTTCAGGTTTTTCGAGTATGTTTTGCTGGACGTCTTGAGTTTGCAGGTCACGGATTCCTCAATAGGCCTTCGACTGAGACTGTCGCGATGCTTCAGGCAGACATTTCCTATCAAGGGATAGGCAAGGCAATTGGCTTTTCGCATAACGGCGAAGTAGCTCCTACCAGCCCCGGTTGCCAAAAAATTTCTTAATCCGCGTCCAGAAGTTTTCCCTCGGCTTGCGCAATGTCATGTCGATCTTTATTTGTAATGCCTGGCGTAGGGTGGCTTTATCCGTTGCCGCTAAATCAACTACTTCTGGATTCAATTTTTCTCCACTTTCATTCATTTTAATTCTCGTTAGACCGGCCGGCATTTGCGGCAAGGTACCATTTGCTCGTCTCTAAAGGGAACCGAGGGCAGGGCAGGGTTGTAATAGCCAGCCGGAACCAAGCCCCGGCTCCCGCAGACCATGCACGAGGGTTTTACGATTTGTGGGAAACGTGGGGGGCTGGGAGCTCGTTTACTCAATTTTTTGTTTCCTTTTAAAAATCGTCCGCTCGATGTTAGCGATTCGCAAATCCTGAGCCTCAAGCCAGCGTCGCCCAAGCAAATAGGTGACCAATATCATTATCCCGGTCGCAGTACTCGCTATTAAATTTACGGCCAGTAGTGCCGTTAGTTGGGTCATGGTTGTGGCTTTCCGCAAGATGTGCATACGACCTCACCCGCATTATTCATCTGATAGTCGTGGTCGGTTAGGTGGCAAGCTACCCATTCCCAAACTTCAACTGGCGTCGGTACCCAATCTAAAAACCCCATTAGTCCCTCCTTCGTTGAACCCATCCTCAAGTACGTTTCTTTTGGGGGGCATGGTCAGTCCCCTCCCTGAAATTTTAGTCTAACCGATTGTAGGTAATTACTTTTATTAGTGTGCGTCACTTTTACGTGCGTGGCGTGGCTGATTTGCCAGTAAAAAACTGTTTAGTTCTTAGGCACATTTGGGGGTGTATTCTCGTTTCGCCGGGTCTCAGTGTCGAACTTTTGCTATCCCCTTTGAGCCGGGATATTGCACAGGCTTTAGCCCGTGAAGACCTTTCTA
>JAYVQZ010000120.1:0-10201 GCA_043776735.1 Deltaproteobacteria bacterium
AATGTCGAAGACAAAGTTTGAGCGAAACAAGCCTCATTTGAATGTGGGAACCATTGGTCATGTGGATCATGGGAAGACAACGTTGACGTCAGCTTTGACGTGCGTGTTGGCCAAAAAAGGTTGGGCGGAAGCAAAACGTTACGATCAGATTGATGCGGCTCCAGAAGAGAAAGAGCGCGGAATTACGATTGCTACCTGCCACGTGGAGTATCAGAGCGAAAAGCGCCATTACGCCCACGTAGACTGCCCAGGCCACGCTGATTATGTGAAAAACATGATTACAGGTGCTGCCCAGATGGACGGAGCCATTTTGGTTTGTTCCGCAGCGGACGGCCCGATGCCTCAGACTCGTGAGCATATTTTGTTAGCCCGTCAGGTAGGCGTGCCCTTCATTGTTGTTTATTTGAACAAAGTGGACATGGTCGATGACGCTGAGCTTTTGGATTTGGTGGAATTAGAAGTTCGTGAGTTGCTTACGAAGTACAAGTTCCCCGGCGACGAAGTGCCCATCATTAAGGGTTCTGCTTTAAAAGCCATGGAAGGGGACACTTCTCCCATTGGTGAGCCATCGATAATGGCGTTGGTTGCCGCACTTGATTCTTACATTCCGATGCCGGTTCGTCAGACGGATAAGCCGTTTTTGATGGCTGTTGAAGACGTGTTCTCCATTCAGGGACGAGGCACTGTGGTGACTGGTCGGGTGGAGCGCGGAATCGTGAAGGTGAACGACGAGATCGAAATCGTCGGTATTCGCGACACGAAGAAGACCGTGGTCACTGGTGTTGAGATGTTTAGAAAACTTCTCGATCAAGGGGAAGCGGGCGACAACATTGGCGTGCTTTTGCGCGGAATCAATAAAGAGGACGTTGAGCGTGGTCAGGTTCTTTGCAAACCGGGCACCATCACTCCTCATAAGAAGTGCAAAGCCGAAGTGTATATTTTGACCAAGGAAGAGGGCGGACGTCACACTCCGTTTTTCACTGGTTATCGGCCTCAGTTTTATTTCCGTACGACCGATGTGACTGGTGTTGTCGCGTTGCCTGCTGGCACCGAGATGGTTATGCCAGGCGATAACGTCGCTGTAGAAATAGAATTGATCACTCCTATCGCCATGGAAAAAGAGGTTCGCTTCGCGATTCGCGAAGGCGGACGTACCGTAGGCGCTGGGGTTGTTACAGAAATTTTGGCTTAAGTCCGCAGGCAGTTAGCGGTCTTTGAATTTTAGGTTGTTTTCTTAAGTCCGCAGAGATTTCGCGGTTTTGGAGTAATTGGTGCAGAGTCAAAAAATTCGAATTAGGTTAAAAGCCTTCGATTACAAGCTCCTGGATCAATCGGTCTCAGAGATTGTTGATACGGCTAAGCGCACGGGCGCAAAGGTAGCGGGTCCTATCCCTCTACCTACAAGAATTAACCGCTACACGGTTCTTCGTTCTCCACACGTAGACAAAAAATCGCGTGAACAGTTCGAAATTAGAACTCACAAACGGTTGATCGATATTCTCGAGCCAACTCAACACACCATTGATTCATTAATGAAACTCGATCTCTCCGCGGGAATCGATGTGAGTATTACGCTGTGAGGATGTATGCCTTCGTTACCGCTTTATGATATTGCCAAAAAGAAGGTCGGTCAGGTTGAACTGAGCGATGCGGTTTTTGCTGGTGAGGTAAAACCCCATCTGATCAATGACGCCGTTCGCGCCCAAATGGCTTGGTGGTACGAATATCGTACTGCTAACTGTCGTACCCGTACGGAAGTCACGGGTAGTGGCAAAAAGCTTTTTAAGCAAAAAGGCACCGGCCAAGCGAGACATGGTGATGCGCGCGCCCCGATTTTTGTTGGTGGTGGTAAAGCTCACGGTCCCAAGCCCCGCCGAGTGAAACACAAGATTAACAAAAAAGTGATGAAAGCCGCGCTTTGCAGCACTTTGACCCTCAATCAAAAAGAGGATCGCCTTTTTGTCATCGACAAACTGGCTTTGGAAAAGATCAGCTCAAAAGCGGCCTCTGAGTTCATGAAGAGTCTGGGTATTAAAAAGGCCTTGGTAGTGAACGGGGATGCTTCCGAAGCCGAAAAGTCTTTCAATCAGAGTCTACAAAACATCAAGTCCGTAAAGGTCTTGCGACCTGAGGGCGTCAATGTCTTTGATCTTCTGAAATACAAAAATTTAGTGATCAGCCAAGAGGCGGTTCGCAAACTTTCTGAGAGGTTGACCAATGTTTGACATCATTAAACGACCTCTCGTTACCGAGAAAAATACGAAGCACGCCGCTACGTTGAATGAGTTCGCTTTTGAAGTTTCTTTGGCGGCAAACCGCTCGGAAATTAAGCAAGCCGTAGAGAAGTTATTCGGCGTAAAGGTGCTTCGGGTAAATACCCAAATTAATCGTCGCGAATCCCGCAAATTGGGCCGGTCAGCCGGACCTCGCAAGTTGTGGAAAAAGGCGATCGTAAAACTGCGGGAGGGCGACAAGTTCGATTTTGTCGCAAGCTGAGATGGCAATTAAGTTATTCAATCCTACTACCCCTTCTCGAAGATTCGTTACCCAGCTCGACTTTAGTGAGCTGTCCAAAAAGCGCCCTGAGAAAAGCCTTGTTGAAGGCAAACACTCAACGGGTGGACGCAACAGCTATGGCCGCATTACGTCGCGATTTCGTGGCGGGGGACATAAGCGCAAATACCGGCTTATCGACTTCAACCGCGACAAGCGAGAAGTACCAGGAAAAGTTGCTGCGTTGGAATACGATCCAAACCGATCGGCCCATATCGCACTTATTCATTATAAAGACGGCGAGAAGCGCTACATGCTGGCCGCGCTCGGACTCAAAGTAGGCACTTTAGTGGTTGCCTCCGAGACCGCAGACATTCAGATCGGGAACGCTCTTCCGTTAAAGAAGATTCCTGCTGGTACCACGGTACATAATGTGGAGATGCGCCCCGGTGACGGCGGACGTCTAGTTCGTAGTGCTGGTGCTATGGCCCAGCTTTTAGGTTTTGAAGCCGGATACGCCCAGTTGCGCATGCCCTCAGGTGAGCTCCGAATCATAAATAGTGATTGCTGGGCGACTGTCGGTCAGGTGGGCAATCTTGATCACGAAAACGTGGTGATCGGAAAAGCCGGACGTATGCGTTGGCTCGGTTTCCGTCCGCATAACCGCGGCGTATCGATGAATCCTGTGGATCATCCGCTCGGTGGTGGTGAAGGAAAATCTTCGGGTGGTAGACACCCGGTTAGTCCTTGGGGCCAAAAGGCCAAAGGCAAGAAGACCCGTAATTCGAAGCGAACAACCCGTTTTATTATTAAACGGAGACGCTAATTTTTACTGAGTAGGTTTAATTAAGATGGCTCGTTCAATTAAAAAAGGTCCCTTTGTAGATGCTCATCTGCTGAAAAAGGCAGAGAAAGCAACAGCGACTAACGACAAAAAGGTCATTAAGACCTGGTCTCGTCGGTCGACGATTGTTCCCGAAATGCTTGGGTTAACTATGGCGGTACATAACGGAAGAAAGTTCATTCCGATTTATATCTCCGAAAACATGGTTGGTCATAAGCTGGGGGAGTTCGCGCACACCAAAACCTTTGTGGCGCACTCTGGGGACCGAAAAACTAAGGTTGAGGAAGGGGCATAGTCGTGGAAGTTTTTGCGAAGCTCCGCTACGCGCGAATTACACCTCGGAAGATGAGGTTGGTAGGCGACCTTGCAAAGGGTCTACCCGTGGAAAAGGCGCATTTCCAATTGAAGTTCAGCCAAAAAAAGGGCGGTAAGCTCCTTTCTACGCTTTTAGATTCCGCCATCGCCAATGCGAAGGAAAAAGGCGGAATTGACGTTGATAACCTTTACGTAAAAAACGTAGAAGTGAATGACGGTCCGGTCTTGAAACGGTTTATGCCGCGCGCCATGGGGCGAGCGTATAAAATTCTTAAGAAAATGAGTCATGTGACTATTACTTTGGACGAGGCACGATAAAAGTGGGTCAGAAGACACATCCAATTGGTTTCCGACTTGGCGTAAACAAGACGTGGTCGTCTCGCTGGTTCAGCGTTAGAGACTACGCCGCTTTCCTTCACGAGGATCTGAAAATCAGAGATTTTTTGAAGAAAAAGCTGCGGCACGCAGGCGTATCTCGTATTGATATTGAGCGCGTTGCCGGCAAAGTGAAGATCAACATTCACACGGCACGCCCCGGTATTGTAATCGGCAAAAAAGGTTCGGGTATCGACCAAGTTCGTGCCGAAGCGCAAAAGCTTTCGAAGTCAGAGATTTTCGTCAATGTCTTGGAAGTACGCAAGGCAGAGGCGGACGCTCAGCTCATCTCCGAGAACATCGCAGATCAGTTGGAGAAACGTATCGCCTTCCGTCGGGCAATGAAAAAGGCAATGAGCCAAGCTTTCAAGTTTGGCGTAAGCGGAATAAAGATTCAGTGTTCAGGCCGTCTAGGCGGAGCTGAAATTGCTCGAGTGGAGCGTTATGCAGAGGGCAGCGTGCCTCTTCACACACTTCGCGCCGACATTGATTACGGAACCGCAGAAGCCCTGACTACTTATGGTTTAATTGGCATCAAAGTTTGGGTCTACAAGGGCGAGTTCATCGGTAAGCAAGTTCGTTCGGAGTTTGCAGAGTCCGTCCCGGCGACACCTGTTGAGAAGGTTGAAGGGCAGTAATATATGCTGAGTCCAAAGCGCGTTAAATACCGACGGGTCCAGAAGGGACGAATGAAGGGAAAAGCCTACCGTGGTTCAGATTTGAACTTCGGTGATTTTGGTCTTCAAAGCTTGGAATGCGGTCGTGTTACGGCCCGTCAAATTGAAGCCAGTCGTGTGGCAATTGCGCGCCACGCGAAAAAAGTCGGAAAGATGTTTATCCGCATCTTCCCCGATAAGCCTGTTTCCAAAAAGCCTGCCGAAACTCGCATGGGCGGAGGAAAAGGGGCCCCGGAGTACTGGGTTGCGGTGATAAAACCCGGCCGAATTCTTTTTGAAATGGAAGGCGTAACCCGTGAAGTGGCTGAGCAAGCGTTGACTCTTGCTTCCCATAAATTGCCGGTTCGTACCCGCATTGTGGAGAGAGGTCAGACACTATAATGGAAGCTCAAGAGTTAAGGCAGTTAAAGAAAGATGAGCTTGAGGCAAAGGTCGGCCAATGGCGAGAAGAGTTGTTCCGCACTAAGTTTAAGTCGCAGACTAGCGAAGCTAAAGACACGAGTGTATTTCCGAAGCTAAAGCGGGATATCGCTCGCGCGTTGACGATTTTGCAAGAAGCGAAACTTGGCATTGTGAAAGTCAAAGTGGCTTCCGACATGCCGGCTAAAGCAAAGAAAACCGCTACCAAAACGAAGACGGCTAAGACAAAAACCGCTTCTGGTAAAGCGAAAAAGGATTAGGGAGTAGCTGATGGAGGCCGAGGAAACAAAGAGATACCACCAGAAGATTACTGGTGTAGTTGTCAGCGACAAGATGAACAAGACGCGAGTTGTAGAAACAAAACGCTCACAGCAACATCGCCTTTATCGAAAAGGCGTAGTTCGTCAGACGCGCATTTTTGTGCACGATGAGAAAAATGAGAGCAAAGTTGGAGACGTCGTTCTTGCCGTTTCAACTCGTAGACTCTCGCGCAACAAGAACTTTCAGCTTGTGAAGATTGAGAAGCGAGCAGCGACATGATTCAGAATTATACCCGCCTCACCGTTGCCGACAATTCGGGAGCTAAAGAGGTTATGTGTTTTAAGGTTTTGGGCGGCAGTCGACGTCGATACGCCAGCATTGGCGATATTATCGTGGTCGCCATTAAAGATGCGCTTCCTACTTCTAAGGTGAAAAAGGGAACGGTATCGAAGGCTGTTGTAGTTCGTACCCGAAAAGAGGTTCGCCGTGCAGACGGTTCGCTTATTCGGTTTGACGATAACGCCGCTGTTATTTTGAACAACAACCTAGAGCCGGTTGGAACACGTATTTTTGGACCCGTGGCTCGAGAACTTCGAGTTCCTTCAAAAGATGGTTTCATGAAAATCATCTCGTTGGCGCCAGAGGTTCTGTAATGCTGGTTTTTAGTGAAGTTAGAGGATGAAGTGAAACCTAGACTTTTAGAACATTTTGAAAAAAGCGTAGTTCCTGCCCTAATGAAGGAATTCCAGTACAAGAACCCAATGCAGGTTCCCAAACTGAAAAAGATCGTCGTTGGTATGTGCCTTAAAGAAGCCACGTCTGACATGAAAGTGATGGATAAGGCCTTTGTAGAAATTGCCGCCATTACTGGGCAGAAACCGAAGTTGACTCGTGCCAAAAAGTCCATTGCTGCGTTTAAGCTCCGTGAAGGGATGCCTCTTGGAGCGGTGACCACCCTTCGTGGCGCCCATATGTATGAGTTTTTAGATCGCTTTGCGAATATCGCGCTGCCCCGCGTACGAGACTTTCGTGGTTTAAGCGAAAAAGGTTTTGATGGTGCGGGAAATTATACGACTGGCATTAAAGAGCAGATTATTTTCCCTGAGATTAACTTCGACAAGCTCGATAAAGCCCGTGGCATGAACATCACCTTCGTAACGTCGGCTCTTACCGACAAAGAAGGTTTCCAGCTTTTGGAAAAGATGGGCATCCCGTTCCGTAAGAAGAGTTAAAAGGATAAGGACTGAATAGATGGCAAAGACCTCTTTAATAGTAAAACAGGCCCGGAAACCCAAGTTTAAGGTTCGCGCGTACACACGTTGTCCGCGATGCGGCCGACCGAGAGCCTTCCTGAGAAAGTTTAACCTTTGTCGTATTTGTTTTAGAAAACTGGCGCTCGCTGGACTTGTTCCGGGTGTGCTGAAAGCGAGTTGGTGATTTCGTATGATGACTGATCCGATAGCCGATTTATTGACCCAAGTTCGAAATGCCACCCGCGCTCGGCTTCCCAAGGTAGACATTGCCTCAAGCCAGATAAAACTTTCGATTGTTGAAATTATGAAGCAGGCCGGATACGTCCGGAACTACCAGCTTTTCCGGCAAGAAAACATGCCCATTTTGCGGGTTTATTTGAAATATGTGGGAAAAGGAAAGTCTGTGATTCAGGGAGTTCGGCGCATTAGCAAGCCGAGCCGCCGAGTCTATTCTTCTTTTCATAAACTACCTAAGGTGCTTGATGGCCTTGGTGTAGCGATTGTTTCGACGCCAAAAGGGATGCTCACCGATGCTATGGCTCGTGAAGAGCGTGTCGGCGGCGAAATCATTTGTACCATCTGGTAAGTTGAGGAAGTTTCGATGTCACGAGTTGGAAAAAAACCTATAAAAGTCCCGGCCGGAGTGAAGATTCATTTCGCTGCGCCATTAGTAGAAGTCACTGGAAAAGGCGGCAAATTGTCGCGTCCACTTCCGCCTTCCATTTCCATTGAAATGAAGGGCGAAGAGGTGTTTGTGCTGAACAACTCTGCGGTCCCAGAGAAAAAGGCCCTTCACGGGCTTTCTCGTACCCTCATCTCCAACATGATTGCTGGAGTGACCACTGGCTATCAAAAGGATCTTGAACTTCAAGGCGTTGGTTATCGTGCGCAGGTTCAAGGGAGCATGCTCAATATCCAAGTCGGTTTTTCTCATCCGGTGGCGTTTCCGCTTCCTCAAGGGATTACTGCCACGGTTGAAGCTAATACAAAAATTGCACTAAAAGGGGCCGATAAGGAGCTGCTTGGGCAGACTGCGGCGAACCTAAGGAAAATTAAGCCACCTGAGCCTTACAAAGGTAAGGGAATCCGCTACCAGGGCGAAGTTATCGTTCTGAAACAAGGTAAGACGGCCGGTGGTTCTGGAGGCAGTAAGTAGTTTATGGACCGAAAAATTCGAACCAATACGAATCCTAGACAAGCCATTCGGTTGCGGAAAAAAGTCCGCATTCGCAAGAAGATCGTCCTTCAAAACGGGCAGATTGCACGCTTGGTTGTTTATCGCAGCAACAAGTTCCTCTATGCCCAGGTTATCGACGATTTGAAGTCGCATACTTTAGCTCAGGCCAGCACCCAGGAAAAGGACTTTGCCGGCAAGGGTTCTAAGAAAAATATAGAAGCTGCCAAGATTTTAGGAAAGATGATCGGAACTCGCGCCTTGGGTCAAAAGATCGAGCGCGTTTTGTTTGATCGCAACGGTTATGACTACCACGGACGAATCAAAGCGGTTGCCGATGGCGCACGAGAAGCGGGGTTAAATTTCTAATGGCTATTCCTGGAAAAGTGAATACGAACGAACTCGAACTTAATGAGCGCATCGTCTACATCAATCGTGTAGCGAAAGTGGTTAAGGGCGGTCGGCGTTTTAGTTTCAGCGTCATTGTTGTAGTCGGCGATGCCCAAGGGCACGTCGGAGTCGGTCTTGGAAAAGCTCGGGAAGTGCCTGAAGCTATCCGCAAGGCCGGGGAATCTGCTCGCAAAAACATGTTCACCGTTCCTGTATTTAACGGAACGTTTCCTCACGAAGCCATTGGTAAGTTTGGAGCCGCCTCTGTTCTATTGAAACCGGCCTCAGAAGGAACCGGTATCATCGCTGGTGGGGCGACTCGCTCAGTTCTTGAATTGGCAGGAGTGCGAAATGCACTCACAAAGAGTTTTGGCACAACAAACCCCCACAACATGGTTCGAGCTACGTTAAATGGGCTTCGCTTTATGAGAACTGCTGAAGAGGTTATGCGTAACCGCGGAATCGAAGAGCCGGCCGCTCAGTAATTGAGGTTTAGTTTTTATGGAAAAGAAGATTAGCATCAAATTGACCAAAAGCGTTATCTGTTGCCCGCGTTGGATGCGTGTCGTGGTGAGAACCTTGGGTCTGCGAAAGACCCAAGACGAAGTAATCGTCACAGACAACGGTGCCATTCGTGGAATGATCAAACGCGTTCCGCATTTGCTCACCGTTAAAGGAATTGAGGAGTAGTCATGGCCCAGGAGTTTAGTGTCACTTTAGGCAACCTTTCATGTGCTGAGGGCTCCCGCAAGAACCGCTTCCGCAAAGGACGTGGCCTTGGGTCGGGAAATGGAAAGACCGCAGGACGTGGTGGAAAAGGCCAGACTGCTCGATCCGGAAAAGGGCGTCCAAAGGGATTCGAGGGCGGACAGACCCCCTTACAACGTCGTTTACCTAAATTTGGTTTCAGAAATCCGTTTAAAAAACCCTACCACGTGGTTAACATCGCTACTCTGGAAAGCTTATTTGCTTCAGGCGATGTTGTAGACGCGGCAAAGATGGTTGAACACGGGCTTATTAAGTCCGTTGATACCCTCCTAAAAGTATTAGGCGACGGAGCCCTGAGCAAAAACCTTCAAGTGAAGGCGCATAAGTTTTCAAAATCGGCAATTCAGAAAATAAATCAAGCCGGGGGCAGAGCTGAAGAGTTGAAATCTCCCGAGAGCGTACCTGAGGAGAAATAACCTTGGCGGTCGAAGGCCTCACTAAGATTCCAGAGTTACGGCGTAGAATATTATTCACCATCGGAATGTTGGCCATTTACCGTGTTGGGTGTCACATACCCGTTCCCGGCATTAACACCAACTCACTCAGCCGATTTTTTGAGAATAATCAAAATACGTTGTTTGGCATGTTGAATATGTTCTCAGGCAAAGCGTTGGAGAATGCCTCCATCTTTGCCTTGGGTATCATGCCCTACATCAGCGCCTCTATTATTTTCCAGCTTTTGACAGCGGTGTCTCCACACCTCAACCAGCTCTCCAAAGAGGGGGAAATGGGACGTCGGAAGATTAATCAGTACACGCGCTATGCAACCGTCGTTTTAGCAATGTTCCAAGGCTTTGGTATCGCCACCGCCTTGATGAGTGCTGAAGAAGCGGGCTTCGTCTTTTTTGCCGGAGTTCAATTCAAAGTTCTTAGCGTCATTACTCTAGCAGCAGGAACCTCCTTCATCATGTGGTTAGGTGAGCAGATCACTGATCGCGGTATTGGCAACGGGGTATCTTTAATCATCTTTGCCGGTATTTCGGCTGGCATTCCACTGGCTGGACAGCAGACATTACAGTTGGTCCGCGACGGTCAGTTGTCTCCGTTGCTCTTAGTGCTTCTCATTGCCTTCATGATTGTGGTGGTCGGAATCATCATCTTCCTCGAGCAGGGGCAACGCCGCGTACCTATACAGTACGCAAAGCGTCAGGTGGGGCGTCGTTTATACGGCGGACAGTCGACCCATTTGCCACTGAAGATAAACTCCAGTGGCGTGATCCCTCCGATTTTT
>JAYVQZ010000121.1:0-10151 GCA_043776735.1 Deltaproteobacteria bacterium
TAAACGGTGAACGAAAGGCCATTCCCAAATCCAGCCTGTACGAGCGCGAAGTCTTCAATCGACCCATCTATCGTCAGGTATCTGGCTGGGAACCGTATAAGGAAACCTGGTTACCTAGGAAATCGAGCGCAGTAAGTTTATTCGCGACCTCTTCAGATCCGGCGCTGCTAAAACGCCTTGCAGAGGATCTCCACAATACTTTCGCCTGGGCAGACGAGTCTTCTTTTGCGAACTATTGCAGTTTCCTGCTCCAGCCAATGGTCTGCCACATTTTTTCTGGGCAAAATCCCAGCTATTTTGCCCTTGGGCCGTCACAGGCTGGTAAGGGTTTCCTAACCTCAGTTTTACCGCGGATTATCTATTATCGACCTGGCGACTCAACCGTATCTAACAGGAAACTCCCCTGCAGTACCTACGAGCTAGACGTTCTTATTGAATCGGTTCGCAACGCACTATTTATCAATTTTGACGAAATCAAAAATGCTTCAGATGAAGAGATGAAGTTAATCGACGCCTTGACGACACAAAGGATGGTGCCTGTCAGGAAGTTTCGTCATGGGTACTACGAGATAGACAACCACTTCACTATTTCACTCACAGCAGTTCACCGGACTTTTTCCGATGAGACTAACGGGCGCCTAGCTTTCATAAAGCTTAAGGAGTCTCGACCCGAAGCAATCACGTCATTCTATCTGAGATGGAGAAAATTGGGACCTGACCTACTGCATGCCTTCTTCACAAAATTGAATACCGTCAACATTGACTCGGAGAACCTACCGATGATTCCAAATCGTCGTCCAGGTTTTAGCCTCATGGCCTATATCACCAAGGAAATGTTTGGAGTGCAGTCGGACTTTAGCTTGGAAACCAATAATAGCGAGATTCTCGATGACATATGTAAGCTGTTCGAGGAGTCGCCGCACGCAGGAGATATTCGGGGGCCGTGGAAGCGGTATACTCCCCGAATCGTAGCAAGCTTCCTGGGGCAAAATGGTGGTTTTCGTTGGCGGCGCGAGACGCTCGTAGCCGCACTCAATACTGCCCTTGGCTATACGTCGACCAAAAATCATCCCATATATCGTGAGGTCGGCTACCCATCCGAATCCGGACGCCGCTTTCACATTGAGTCAAGGGAGGAGGGCCAGGTCAATAAGCGCACTTTTATCTATGTCCAGGCTTTGGAAGGGGCTCCTAATGAATCTCGATGATGTCGGAGAAATTCTGCTAGTCGCGGATGTTTCTAAACTTCTGCGTGTTCCAGAGAGCTGGGTTTACGGGGAAACTTGCTCCACCGGAAAGCGGGGACTTCCCTTTAGAAGGGTTGGCGGAAAACTTCGGTTCATAAGATCCGAGATTTTTGAGTGGCTGAACTCACAGCCCGGCTTCCGCATGCGGGGTTCCGGCGAACGCCAGAACCTCTTCTGAGGACGGAACACTGGGAATAATTCCAGCGACAAGTCACGTCGTGTTAAAAATTATCCAGCTAACTTATGTTGTTTCCTATTTGGCACGACGAAAAAAACTCTAGATGGATTGTAAATGCATCTGGTCGAAAAAATAGAAAGAGGTTCATATGCACGACCCGCGAGGCGGCCCTGGCTAAGAGGGCGGAGTTAATTGAAGGCGGAAAACGGCAAATGCTCGACGGCTCTCTAGAGATACCAACGCTGTCGGCGACCGTGGAAAGATACATTCGGGTCCGGACCGCCACCAAATCAACTTACTCTCAGTACTTCGAGCCGGTGGTACTCGCGCAATTTGAAACCTATTTCAAGGCTAAACCATTTCTCCATCAGGTAGGTCTCGGTGAACTTGAAGAGTACCAAACATCCCTAAGTAAAAACTTAAAACCGCAAACGATAAACCGGAGATTTAATATAATTCGAAACCTTTTTGCCCATTGTGTTAGGTGGAATCTGATCGAGAAGAACCCGACAGCCCAACTTTCCAATCTAAAACCGATAGGCCAAAAGGCCCGACTAATTCTTTCCACGGAAGATGTTTCCAAGATTCTCGGCGAAGCAAAGCCATGGGTTGCAGATGTCTTGCGTTTTCTACTAGCCACCGGGGTAAGAAGAAATCAGGCAGTAAATCTTAGGTGGTCAAATTTAAGTTTGGATGACGGCTATGTTCGGTTAGATCCCGCTGAGAGGCATGAAAACAAGGATCGGCGCCCTCATGTTCTCCCGCTGCCTCCCGATCTCATTACTTTCCTGACTAGGCTACGGAACAAGACTAAAAATCGAAGTCCCAATGGTTACGTCTTTGTGGATGATCGCGGACGGAAAATCAGAGGGGATCGATTAACAAAAGAGGGGAGAAAACTCCTCTCTAGAGTATTGGGTCTGGAAAGTGGAAGCGTCCACCTATTCCGGCATCTGGCCATAACTCGCATGCTCCGTGCGGGTATCGATCTTGAATCAGTTCGGGCCCTCGCACAGCATGCCAACATCCGAACCACCGGCCAATACCTGCACTCCGATCCACATCATCTAAAAGAAGAAATCGCCAAAATAAATATCGCGCCTCTTTTCCTCTAAGATCTACTTATAGCTCGGTTTCGCGGTGCCACCTTTGTGCCACCTCACGGTGTATCAGGATTAATTTTTGAAGTGGGTAATCACCCGAAAGCCCGTTCGGGACGCGGACTTAGAGATGGTGGGCGCCATAGGGCTCGAACCTATGACCTCCGCCGTGTGAAGGCGGCGCTCTAACCAACTGAGCTAGGCGCCCACAAAGAGATCTTCAATTTTCAACGTCCACCGGGCTAGCTTCCGGCTTCTACTCGCGCCGCCTTGCAGGCAGCTTCCATTACACTTCCGGTCTTGCTCTGCAAAACCTTGGGCCAACTGAGCTAGGCGCCCACAAAGAGATCTTCAATTTTCAACGTCCACCGGACGAGGGCCCAATCGAAACGTCAAAAAGAGCCCTATTAGTTAACATCCCAGGAGCGATAATTTAAGGGAAAAAACTGGCTTTTAGCGGCGAGGTCGTTGAGCCGGTCCTGGTGCTGGCTTTCGGCGCAATCCTTCCGGCATCACCGGCTCGCCGACCGGTGCTTTTCGATAGCCCAAATAGGAACGGTGTACTGTGGGACTCTTCTCTTTACCACAGCCCACTACGCCCCAGGCCGAAACGAATCCAATCAAAAGCCAAAAATTGAGCTTCATCAATCACCCTTTTCTATTTGAACGGTGGGTATAGCGCAGACTGCAAAAAAAAATCAAGTGGGCGCCTAGTGGCAAAGAGGGAGATTCTAAATTAAGCCATTGAAATTGCGATGTATTATCGCTTTGAAGGCTAGGCAGCTTTAAGTACGGGGACTACGGGTACCATCTCTAAATCAGCGACCGCTTCTGAACTCTGGCGAACTAATTCCAGATGCTCTGCCGTGGTTCGGTCACTGGGAAAGAGGAAGAGTTGAGTAGCTTTTTCCTGACCTTTGAAACGAAAACGTCCTAGCTCTTTCACCTGCGGTGGTGAAATACGGAGCGAACGAAAAAAATCTTCTGACATGACGATGTTCGTACCTGGGAGCTTGTGCACCAACTTCTCCATTCGGTGCAGCAGATCGATCTCAATTGACGAGGTATCAAACGACTTTTGAGTAATCGATCCAGACGCGGTATTGAGTTGAACCTTGTGAATATCGACTTGGCAGCCGCGAACCACGTGTAAGGCCACCCCACACTCAATGGGAATTCCATGAACGTCGGCAATGCTTTTTAAAGCCACCCGGAATTCACGCGCGGCAGCTAGCGCCCCCTCAAAGGGATTCGAATTATTTTCCCAAAGCCCAAAGTGCCCGTATGCCGAATCCCCCGAATGAGATTCCCGCCAACCACCATGCCTTAACAACGATTCTGAAAAGGCCTGGATAACAAAACTTCTTAAAGGCCGATCGCCGACGTACTTATTATGAATGGCCGAGCTTTCGATAATGTCGAACGCGATTCCCACAATGTCGCGCTTCAAAGGAAGATTTTCTGGCTTTTCTTCTAAAAACTTCAAGACGAAGGGGGGGACCCAGCACTCAAGCTCTTTTCGAAAACCCTCTTCACGCAGACGTGCTGACTCTAATTCCCGCGCCGTCTTTTCTAGCTCCACATTGCGTTTTTGCAATTCCTCAGTAAGCCGCCGGCCTTCTTGCGAGGCTTTATAAAACTCTATAGAACGAGAAATGCTTGCCTGCAGATCGTCTGGCTCCCATGGCTTCTTTATGTAATCAAAAATCTGTGCCTTTCGGACCGACTCAACCACCAAGTCCTCTTCGGAATAGCCCGTCACGATGATGCGAACCGCATTGGGGTGTAGTTTCTTAGCCAACTCTAAAAATCTGACGCCAGTGATGCCGGGCATACGCTGATCAGAAATGATCACCCAAGGCGAGGCCGTCTCTAAGGCTTCAAGTGCCTTAAGGGGATTATCAAATGTAATTACCTGCCATTCATCCGGCATCGCTGCCTCAAATACGGTCAGGTTATGGGGCTCATCATCTACAAAGAAAAGAACTGGTTTCATGCCGCCTCCTTAAGAAAGGCTTCGTGAGAAAGGGGAAGAGTGATGAAAAAAGTGGTTCCCTTACCAGTTTCAGATTCACAACGAATTTCGCCGTGATGTTTTTCGATCTCTTGCCGAACAATATGGAGGCCAAGACCCGTGCCCTTGCCTACTTCTTTTGTCGTAAAAAACGGTTCGAAGATACGTGCCAACGCGTCAGAGGGAATGCCGCCCCCGGAGTCTCTCACTTCAATAACCACATTCTTATCCAGTGAATGGGCCTTAATCCAAAGATCTCCGCCCTGAGGCATTGCATCAACGGAATTTCCCACCAAATTCATAAACACTTGATTTAGTCCCACAACACTACCGTAAACGTGAACCGCTGCGGGCACGTCAACGTGCACGGTAACTTGATTCTTTGTGCGATTGCGGAGGATGGTAAGAACCGTATCAATTACCTCTTTTAGGTCGATATCGTTCATCTTGGCTTGATTAAGGCCCGTAAAATTTCTCAGACTCTTAATGATTTCAAAAGTCAGGCGTAACCCGTCTCCCATTACCATCAAAAGCTTTTTAGCCTTTTCTTTTGGAGCGTCGGCCATTCCAGTTGATTTATCAATAATGGCCTCAAGGGGCTTAAGAGAGCCGTAGACGTAATTCATTGAATTATTTATTTCGTGCGCGATACCCGCAGAAAGAGTGCCAAGCGAGGCTAGTTTTGCAGAGTGAACAAGCTCTGCCTGAGTTGTTTTCAGCTCGAGCATCGCCATTTCCAGCGCCGCCGTTTTCCCACGCAACTCGATCGTTTTACGCGCAACTTCGGTCTCCAAGTTACCATTCAAGTAATCGCGTTCCTTATACACGGTAGAAATCTGTTCATTCACAGATAGTGCAAAAAATAAAACACCGGCGATAAAACCTAAAGACAACACCATTTGACCAGAGGCCAGGCCCATTACAACGACCATGTCATTTAGGCTTAATGCGAAAAAAAAGGCCAGACTGAGAAATGCAAATACCGATTGTCGCTCATAATTGTTTTTAGACATCTTGTTGTATAGACGCCAGCCACTGGTAAGAAATAAAATGGGAGTAAAGATGAACGGGATTGTAGTCCCCATTTGTACCACGTCCCCACTCGGTCCAAAGACAATAAATAGCAATGCAATAGAAACATTTCCCGCATAGACCCAAAAAAGTGTTGGAGTACAAAGGCCGAACGCCCGTAGTGCATTGAAATACAATAACTCTCCAATCCAAATCCCAACGTCGGCCAATTTATGTGCTGTTAACATTGAAAACGGAAAACCGAAGAAACCAGCGACCGAATTTGCAAAATAGACGGCGTAAGCGAGATTCGAGAAAGCCAGTGAATAGGTTAGTGTGTTTGGAACTTTTCCACGAAATATCGCCACAATGATGATCGCCAAAACGATCAAGGTTCCAGCGGCAATTACATTGAGCGTCTCGGACCAAAGATTTTCAGGTACTGCGCCATCGACCAGATTTGGAAAATGTGAAAACCGGGAAAAGTATCTTGAATAACAGGTTACTTTCCAGGAAATAGCCCTGGCCTTGATCACATGATGGCAAGGAAGCGTCGGGGAGCCATAAAACGATCTAACGTGAGTGAAAGTCTCATCTCCAAACTTCAGGACAGGAACCCCATCGATACTTATTTCATGTGCCGCATGAACCACCATTGGAAAATGTATCTTGGCGCCTTTATTCTCCTGGCATTGGGCTACCAAATCGACTGAGCTGGCCTCAAATACCGATTGGTTTCCATCCCATGTCCAGGGAGTTACAACGTTCCATAGTTCCCGGCTGCCAGCGGGAAGATCTGGCACCCCGAGCAGGGCGGAGAACCCCACAAGAAAACGTATGGCGACTGAAGTGATGGACATTTACTAAGCAGCAGCGACGATTTCTGACAGTGACGCCGCCGACTCCTCTTTCTTGAATGAAAACTGGGCTTTCAACATCGCTTTTTCTAGGACGTTAAGAACGTAATCGATATCAGACGCCGTATGGGTAGCCATCATGGTAAATCGGAATCGCGACTGTTTCCTGCTTACAGCCGGATACACGATCGGAATCACATAAACGCCCTCTTCTCGGAACACTTCGTTTATCAATCCTAATTTTTTCTCGTCTCCGATAACGACCGGTATTACGGCACTCTCATGGCCCGCGTTAATCGAACACCCTAGGTGCCGTAGCCCGCTTACAAACTGACGAATATTTTTTTGGAGGTTACTAACCAAATCTGGATTTGCCTGAAAATGCATTAATGCAGCAAGGGCAGCGGCAGCCGTGGACGGAGGAATCGAGACCGAGAACATATAGGCGCGGCCGTAGAAACGAATCCAATCTATAACGTCCTGGCGACCAGCGACAAAGCCGCCAATTCCACCGCATATTTTTGAAAATGTTCCCATGTGGAGATCAATATCCGCCGTTGGGAACCGTTCGGCACTTCCTAGACCAGTAGGCCCAATAACACCTAGTGCATGAGCTTCGTCCACCATAAGACGGCAGTTGTATTTTTTTGCAACCGCCGACAATTTGTCAACTGGTGCGATATCTCCATCCATTGAGAAAACGCCATCGGTTATAAGCAGCGATCCAAAGTGGGATGGCCGATTTTCCGAAAGTAGTTTTTCAAGGTGAGCTATATCGTTATGTTTAAAATATCTGGTTGTAGCTCTAGACATTTGAAGAGCGTCTTGAATCGAGGCATGAGCCAATACATCGGCGACTACTAGGTCCTGAGCACCAGTTAGCGCGTTTATAATTCCGATATTTGCGGAGTAGCCGCTGTTAAACAGGGCAACATCGTCCGTTTTATAGATTCTGGAGATGTGATATTGAAGTTCTTCATGAATCACTGTTAGTCCGGTGGTAACCGGAGATCCTGTTGAACCAAAACCATATTGATCAATGGATTTTTGAGCTGCGCTTGTGACTTCAGGAGATGTAGCTAAGCCTAGATAGTCATTGGAACAGAAAACCAGATAGTCAGTTCGGCCATTTTTTCGCCGTTGTTTTAAATTGATTCGCTCCCCTTTAGAGGGCTGACGAATATTGTAATACTGAAATTTATTTGACTCTTTCCACTCTTTGTAAAAGACGGAAAATTGTTCACATCGATTGAGAATATCGACGTTCGTGTGACTATTCTCTTTAAATGTGGCGAGACTAAATTTCTCAGAATTCAGCTCAAAGCCGTACGTTCCCCCGTTGCCGTTGGTATCATTCTTAAGATAGCGGCTTAAAGCGCCATCAATGGGAATACGCCCGTCTATCGTTGAAAATGCTAATTCGACCTCTTTATCCTTGAAAGACGTGCGGCGAAGAATCAGACGACCAAGCGTGAACTCGCTTGTTTCGACACTCAGTTTTGAAGCTGGAATGACGGTTCCCAATTCCCAGATATCTGAGGGGTTCACTGTTTCAAGTAAGACTCCGCTTAGCCCAGTGAGCGAACAGTTTGTAACTCTCATCTGGTATTTATTTCCAAGACCAGTTTCGAAAACGAATCGCACTTTTCCATGCTCATCGCTTATATTAAAACGCTTCATTCGCATTATTTTTCCGATATCGCTCATAGATCTCTCCCTGAGAACTTCCGGACGTCGGTCCGGGAACACATGGCGTTATCGGCACATTTGGGTTCTCGCTTGAACGGGTACAGTAATCGGAGCAACATTAGGCAACTGGGTTGAGAAAGAAGATTCATGAAAGTGTTATGCGTTACGTCATTGCTTCTTGCGGTATTTGCCAGGAGCGCCGCTTTATTAGCCGCCGCACCCGAGCCTGAAGGGCCCACCACCGCCTATACCGCTCTGTTAGAAACTATTGAGGCGGAGTGGAAACCTAAGCCATTGCCTGCAGAAAAATTTGATAAAGGGCCTTTGAAAATTCTGTGCTACTCCCACCCAGGAAGAGGTTTCTATATTGGCGCCGAAGTTTGGCAGACGATTAACGCTCCCATTGCTCAAGTGGAAAAGGTGATCAACGACGCCGATCACTACCCTGATATGTTTTTTGCCTTTGATGAGATTAAAAAGACTCAGACCACTCCTACCGGTTGGGTAGTCTTTTGGAAGCATCCCATTCCGGTGCCGTTCATTCCTGATCTTCGCTACGAGACCACTTACCACATTAGTAAAGATAAGCCTGGACGGGTTAGCTACCGCTATCAGATGAAAGAACCCATCACGCTTTTAAAAAGTGTGGATGGTCTTATCGTCCTCGATAAAGACGGAGAGAAAGCCACGCGAATCGTGCAATACCTCTTTCTCGATGGAAAATACGGCCCGTTAGAGGCCTTTGCTCCGAGTAAGATCTGGAGAGAAAATACGACCGACGTCGTTTCAGCCAACCTTGGTATCAAGCTACGCGCAGAAAATCCAGCATGGAGCCGAGATAAGTTAAAAGAAGAGATCCAAAAAGGGGTCGATGAAAAGCGCATCGAGCTCTGCATCAAAGACAAAGGCCACTTTCCCGGGATTCCCGAAGAGAAGTTATGATTACACTGAGAAAGTCTAAGGACCGTGGGCATTCCGATCACGGCTGGCTTAACACCTTTCACTCGTTTTCTTTTGCCGAATATACTGACCCCAATTTTAAAGGGTTCCATTCGCTTCGTGTGATTAATGAAGACTTTATCGCAGGTGGGCGGGGGTTTGGCACCCATGCTCACCGCGACATGGAGATCATCACTTACCTTATCTCAGGCGAGCTGGCCCATAAGGATAGTATGGGAAATGGTTCGGTGATTCACACCGGGGACATGCAGTATATGTCGGCCGGTAGTGGCGTGGAGCACAGCGAATTTAACCCGTCTCCCACGATCGCGGCACACTTGCTTCAGATCTGGATCTTTCCCACAGCAAAAGGGCTAAAGCCCCGTTACGATCAAAGACACTTCACTCGAGAATCAAAGCTCAATCAATTGCGATTAATGGTATCGGGCGATGCGGACCCTGGGTTGATTCAGATTAATCAAGACGCCAACGTATATTCCTCAATCCTAGAATCTGCTCAGTCCTTAAAAAAATCGGTACCAACCGAAAAGCAAGCGTGGATTCAGTTGATTTCTGGAAAACTCGAATTGAACGGGCACACTCTAGAAGCCGGAGACGGCGCAGCCATCTCGGAGGAAAAGGAACTCACTTTTCAAAACGGAAATCGGGAGAGCGAGTTTTTACTCTTTGAGCTAAAGGGACAGTAGCTAATTATCTGCCCTTAAGGCGGCCTAACATTTTGCTCATTTTGGCAAAACTTAGCGGCGTGCCCAGTAGAAGATAGTTAAATAGCTCAAGCGCCGTGTGGATCTCTTCCCGCACAATTTTAAGGCGGCGGACCTGAAAATCAGCAAGGTCTCCCTTACTTCTTTTGGGAATCGCATGAACCAGGCCGTCTATGCCCGCCCTGGCCTCTTCTAATATTCTAAGCTCTCGGGTTCTTAGCACGTTGCCGATCGATTTCCAGATCTGCTCATCGGCAGCAAAGTAAAAGTTCCGATCCGCGGCCACCCGAATCCGTTTTACGCAGCCCCAAGTTTGAAGTTCTGAAAGGCCTGAACTTACTGAACCAGCCGAAAGGGAAAGGGCTTCTTGGATATCACTAGCGTTTACCGG
>JAYVQZ010000122.1:0-10146 GCA_043776735.1 Deltaproteobacteria bacterium
AACCACGAGAAGACTTAAAAACGTGGAACTAATTAACCCGCCAATGACAGCAACACCCATGCTGGTACGCTGTTTAGAGGCTTCATTGAGCCCAATAGCCACGGGAAGCATCCCTGCAATTAGGGCCACCGTGGTCATCAAAATTGGACGCAGGCGCGTCTTACCCGCCAAAATAACGGCCTCAAAGCGATCTTTCCCTTCGGCCACCATCTGATTGGCGTAATCGACGAGCAGGATTGAGTTCTTCGTCGCCACGCCAAGCAGCATAATGCACCCAATCATTGAGTAGATGTCGAGCGATTGATGGGTAAGAAATAGGGCAACAAATGCCCCACAGGCGGCAAGGGGCAGCACTAACATGATCGTAAGGGGATTGATGAAGGACTCATAGAGACTCGCCAACACGAGATAGATAAATAGCACCGCTAAAGCCGCTGCCACCACCATGCTGCCAATAAGCTCTTTAAAATTTTCCGCCTGTCCCACATAAGAGTAGGTCATTCCCGGGGGAAGTGGATCGTCCGTCTTAAACATCTTGTCCACGTCCTCCATGACCTTACCCATCCCCGCCCCTCCGGGGGTGAGATCGGCCGCTATCTGGATATAGCGGCCCCGATCCTGGCGATTGATATTTGCTGGCCCGATCGTCTCAACTCCTTTGGCTACATTGGCAAGACGAACCAACGCAAAGTTCATATTGGGGACAAACGTGTCATTAAATCCGTTTTTTAAATCCCGCTGATCCTCTTTGAGTCGGACGCGAATATCGTATTCCCGTCCGTTTTCTCGAAACACCGCTGGAATGTTTCCCTCTATCTGATTTCGAATTTCGAGCCCCACTACGGTACTTGAGATTCCTAACCTCTCGGCCCGCTTGGTATCCATGGCGAATTGAAACTCTGGCTTCCCTGGTTTTTGACTAAACTCCGGATCAGTAAGAGCCGGGTTCACTCTAAGCAGTTCAAAGGCCATTCGGGCGACCGTCTCCAACACTTTCATGTCACTCCCCACGACATTGAGAGTGAAGGGCCGAAGCCCGCCGGCCACCATATCGATGTCCTTCACCGTCGGGGTGGCTACGGTGAATTTTGTTAGTTGTTTTCTAATACGCTCTTTCATCTGCGAGGTGTTGACCGAACGTTTCTTAGGCGAAACCAATTCAATGAAGATTTGGGCGATATTTACATCACTGCCCTGACCGCCAATGAGCAGAACCCGCCGAAAAATTTCTGGATTGCTGGCTAACTGCTGATCGATCTCAAGCGTGGTTTTACTCATCGCTTCAAGGCTGGTACCGGGCGGCATTTCCAAACCAACTAGGAACTCTCCAAAGTCCTGAGGCGGTAAAAATGTTTTGGGCACTCTAGTGACCGAGAGCATGCTAACAGCGAAAATGACAAAGCAAACGCTCAGCGCTTTGAGGGGATTGGCCAGCACTACTCTAAGAAGCGCTTCATAACGATTCTCAAGCCAGTCTTGAAAACGGTTAAAGGCGACCATCGATCGCCCCATGGTGGAGCCCCAAAGGCCGGTAGTTTTAATCGTTTGGTGAGAGCCGGCAAAGTAGGCCGAAAGCATGGGGGCTACCGTTAAGGCGTCAAAAAGACTGATCATCATGGCAAAGCAAATAGTCAGGCCAAACTCTTTAAAAAACTGACCCACCACACCCTGTAAAAAGGCGATCGGACCAAACACGGCAATAACAGTCATGGTCGTTGCTAAAACTGCTAGCGTTACCTCTTTTGTTCCCTCAGAAGAGGCTTTCAGGGCGCTCGAACCCATTTCGATATGACGAAAAATATTCTCGCGTACCACAATAGCATCGTCGATCAAAAGACCTACAGCCAAACTCAAAGCCAAAAGCGTCATCACGTTGATGGTGAAACCGGCAGCTGCCATTAAGATAAACGCTCCAAGGAGCGAGTTGGGCAATGCCAAGCCAGTAATGATCGTGGATCGGCCACTGCCCAAAAAGAAATAGACGACGATAATGGTGAGAAGGATTCCTAAAAAGATAGATTCCTTAACATCGTCAACATTGTTTCGTATGGCCTTTGAAGTGTCCCGCACCACCTGCAGTTCGCCTTTGCCCGGTAAGCTCTGCAGCATAGGGCCTAGCTCTTTCACGCGTTTATGCACCGCATCGGCTACGGCAATGGTATTAGCCCCCGATTGGCGAAAGACCATAAGGAAAAGACTCTTTTCCCCGTTAAAAAAGGTTCGAGAGGACTCCTCTTCAAGGCCGTCCACAACACGCCCGATATCTTTGACCCTAACGGCGATATCATTGCCGACAAAATTGACAGCGGTGTCTTCTATATCCTTTAAAGAACGAAACTCGCCCAGGGTCCGGTAAATAGTTTGAGTCGTAGCGCTATCGACTCGACCGGCAGGAACATTAAGTCCGGCCGCCGCAATATGACTCGACACCTGGGTAGCCGAAATCTCGTAGGATTTAAGTTTTGCCCTATCGAGGTCTACTCTCAACTCGCGCTTTCTTCCACCAATGACCTCGACCAGGCCTACGTTATTGACCTGTTCAATTTTAGGACGCACGATCTCGTTGGCGAGATCGAACAGCTCCCCTTGGGGGAGGTTGGCCTTTAAGGCAACGATTAGAATGGGCTGATCGGCAGGGTCGATGCGGCGAATGATGGGCTCTTTGATCTCCTTAGGCAGCTTCCGTTTCGCTGAGGTTACCCGATCCCGAATTTGTTGCTCGGCGTATTTAACGTCCGTCTCAAGAGTAAATTCCGCAACCACCGTCGTGATGCCGTCTTTATTGATCGAGCGCAGCCGCTTCATGCCGGCAACCGTGCTCATCTCATCTTCCAGAACCTTGGCGACCAAAGTTTCCATTTCCGAAGGGCCGGCTCCCGGGTACACGACCGTTGCAGTCACAACGGGGAACGCGACACTGGGAAAGAGATCCACCCCCAGTTTTCGCATCGATAGCCATCCGGTAACCAGAATGGCTATCACTACACAGGAGATAAAAACAGGACGACGAATGGACAGATCGGCGAGCACGGAAACTCCTAAGGCTTTGAACTTTCAGCAACTACGAAAGTCTTCATTTGGGCCAAAATATTGAGAACCTCGTAAACGGTTTTGATACGGGCCAACTGAGAGGCTGCGAAATCTAGTTCGAACTGAATCACCTGATAGGTAACCGAACGCCCTTTTTTTAGACGTTCCCGTTCATAGTTAAGCTTAGTCTCCTGCGCTGCCTCAATTTTTTCTACCAAATCTAAACGCCGTTGTGCTTGAGTCAAACGGTCGCTCAAACTCTTCCATTCTTGTTCTTCCTCAAATCGTTTACGCTGGTATTGGAGATCGGCTGCCCGCTCTTCCCGATCGTAGCCATTCCTTGAATCTGAAACAGTCCCCAAATCAAGCGGTGCCATGAATTTCACCGAGACGCCCCAAACCGGGCGATCTTTAGCAAACGAGTCACCGATGGCCTTTGGCAATGCGGGGTCGCGCCCATTGAGACCAAAGTTCCCTGCTACATCAAGCGTAGGCCGACTCTTTTCTCGAGAAAGATCCGCGCTGGCCTGCGCCACCCGCTTTAATTGCTCCGCCGCAAGCACATCCCCACGCGGCTTATTGCGGGTTGGCACCTTACTATCCTTCAAACGATCACTGTCTAAAGGTAAGATACCTTCGTTCACCAGCTCAGAAGACAGCCCCCGAAGGCTATTGAAACTGCGTGAGGCAAGCACCTCTTCGTCCTGAGCAGATTGAAGCTCCATCTTTTTTAACTGGACCAGCGTGTCTGTCTGCAAAAAATCGGCTTTATCGGCAAGTGAAAGCTCTGTGCGGCGAGCATTCCACTCTCGAATTTTCTCGGCCCGAACCAAGTTTTCCTTTTGAGACTTTACTATCTCGCGAGCCACAGCAAGGCGCCAGTAAGTAGCCTCGCTCTCTGCCAATACCACCTTCTGTTTCAACTCGTCCCCAAAGCGAGTTGCCATCGCCGCCGCCTCTGCCAAATTCATCGTAGCTCGCGTTTCGCGGCCGAAGCCATTTCGCCAAAAACTTTGGGTGAACTCCACGAGTGGTTTGCCTTCGAGAAACGTGGGCTGGGGAACAAAGGCCGGGCTAGTGCCAGTGAGTGAGGTGTAACTTAAATTATAAGAAAGCTTTGCCTGAAGGCCAAAGTCGAATTGTTTCCCCAAGCCAAGAGAAAAGGAATCAAATTGGGTTCGCGTCCCCTGAAACGCGGGGTTGCTCGTTTGCTTGGAGTCATCGTAAAGGGCAACATTGGCAAAGAGCTGGGGAGACAAAAGAAGCGTCCCTTCCCTCTCCCGTAGCTTGGCTCCCTCAGTACTTAACTCCAGGCCCAGGTAGCCTTGATGGGCTTTTCTCACCTGTTGAAGGTAGTCTTCCAACGAAAGTGAGGCTCCTGCCGCTGAGACCGCACTTGCCAATCCAAAAAGCACCGGAAATAGTACGAAATATCGCATGGTGCCAAGTTTTTATTCGATCGATCGGATCTCAGCAAGAGATTAGATTTTTTGGAGGTTTTGCTTGAAACGAATGACTTCATTTTGTTTATTTATTTCGCTCGTCGTAGGTGTTTTTGCTCACGCAGAACCCGTTGGCGTAAGCACGGTGGTTAAAAAAGCACACGCGGCCTCCACGGCGCTCGCCTTTGACAAATTTACTGAAATGGTTGGATTGGCCTCCGAGGCATTAAAGGTGACTAATGAGTGGCTTAAGGAAAATTCCGCTTCCCCCCAGGGCCCTTCGGTAAAACGCATTCAAAAGGGTCTGGGGTATATGATTGAGAAACTCACAGAAAAAGAATGGCGTGTTCGGACGACGGAATTGCAGGCGGGAATCATGGAGCTAGTGCGTGGATCCGACAAATGGCAGCTCTATTACTGCCCCATGGTAAAAGCGTATTGGACCCAACCTGTCGGAGAAGAAATGGCCAACGCTTATATGGGCACTACTATGCTGGATTGCGGAACGGCTAAAAAGTGGGCTTTGCTTCCTAAAGAGATCAAAGGGTGGTCGCCGCCTCGCTAGGCAGACCGTTCGTTGACATACCCTTCCTCTTCTTCTGCTCTAGAAACGCGGGCGAGGAATTCGACTACACATTGGCGGCGAAACCCCGAGAGGTTTTGAAACTCGATTCCGCCAGAGTACGGAAATTCCATTGTTCCCCCTTTTTTTACGTGGGCCACGACCCCTTCCAAGGTCACCGAGGTCCAGTTCTGACCCATAGGCAAAGTCAGCAGGATGCGATCTTTGCCAGCGATCTGTCGGTCCAGGCGAAAGCCAATTCCACCAATCGACAAATTGGTTATCTGTACTTTGGCGGTGGCCGTATCGCCTTGTTTTTTTAGGTAGCCATCGAGCAAGCAGACAAGCCTGTCCCCCTGCCGCCTATCGTTATTAAGTAGCAGAGTCATCCAATGCGCAGGAATGGCACGTATCCCCTCTTTTGCTAGGACAAAAAGGACAAGTAACGTTCCTCCAAGGGTAAATCCGTTGAGAGGCGTCTCTCCCATCGCAGAAAACCCCACCAAAAGACTAAGCGTGGGCACAAGCATGGTGAGTAGCACTAAGGTATTTCTTACCATCGACTCGACCCGATAAAGATAAGCGGCACAGCCGGTCGCCATCAAACCCAACCAAGCCATCACGACCCAGACTTCCTTGCCAAGTGTGGGCACCTTGGCCAATTCACCATGCACCAGAGCTAAAATTAAATGGGCGACCCCTGCCAACGTCATGGCCCAAAAATTAAGATCCAAAGCGGAATGGAGCCAGAACAAACGGCGCGACATCCAAATCCCAAGCACTTGACTCAAACAAGCAAATGCCAGAAACAAAAGCGCATAGACCGGGTTCCCGCGCTCTGCCGCCAGCTCCCAACAACCCACAAGGAAGGAAAGCAGACCCATTACCAGAAGAAGGTAATTCGGTAGTTTGTTTAGTTGGACACCCCTAGCTAAAAGGGAGAGCCAGAGCGGAGCGCTGCACATCACCAATGCGGCCATCCCGGAAGGGAGCGTATTTAGCGATACCACCACCAGCAAGGGGGACAAAAAATAGACCAGCACAGAAACCGAAAGAGAGGCGTGAAGCAAACGCAGCGAAGTCTGCGGCATCCGGCGAAGAAAAATGACAGGAATGAAAAAAAGTGTGGTGGCGCCAATCAGAAAACGACCGGCAAGAGGTAGATAAACCAGATCAGTGGTCCGAACCAAAATCGCCGAGGTCAACCACGTAGTCGATAACAGTACCGCTATAGCCAGAATGGTGAAGTAGGAATATTTGGGCATTACTCCCCCCCCTTTTTTTCCCCAAAAGCAAAATCAGCGTTCACATGGAAGGTATTACTCACGGGAAAAAAAAGTACTTTCGGAGGCGCCCATGAGAACTTAGCGAAAGTGGTAGTGGACTGATCTCGGCAGCGAAGCACTTTTAGGTCTAAGGCACACTTCATGGGGATTCGCACCAAACCAAACTGTTCGCCCACTCTTAAGGTCCCTACAAAATCGACAGCCTGCTGCCCGTCCTCAGCCGTTCCCCTGGGTTCAATAACGCGCGAATGAAAATCCCAATTTAACGGTGCATTGGCACTTACGATCTTCGCCGCATATGCCTCATCAAATGAAATTTTTTCGACTTTGTCATACAAGTGCACCTCAATTCCAGCCAAGAGATTCTCGGGGTTAACATGCACTGCGCCTTCAAAACTTGTAACATGCCCATGAAAAACTTTTAGTGGATGAGTCAGCACAAAATCGATGTTACCGCGCAGAACCGGCCAATACTTATGGGATGCAGACTTTGCCGCAAAATAGATCTCACCGTTGGCAATCGACACAGCAAACGCGGTCAACAGAGCCAAAGAACCCATTGTTGGCTTGCGCGTTTTCACGGTTTCCCCGCCGCATTTTTTGCCGGAAGCTCACTCGCCTGAGATCCCGGTTGGCGAAAAGACGCTGGCAAAGGAAAACGGTAAACAAAATCATCCTCAGTAGCGACCCGGCCATCGCGCCCGAGCGAGCGAATCTCAAAACCCCCAGCGGACATTTCGTAAACGAAGGGATTTCCCCAGGGGTCCTTCTGCCATTTCACTTGGGGACAGGTTTCCAACGCGTTCGCCAGTGAATGGGGCATTCTCTTTTGTTGAACTGCACATTGGTCAATCTCTTCGGCTAGATGTTCAGCGATGGCGCTGATCTTTCCCTGCTCGGCATAGGGAAGAGCGCGCTCTGCCAGAAGTGAAAAGCTTGAGAAAAAGGCGACGGTTCCCACAAAAAAATAGACCAAAACTCTAGAATTCCATTGCGCCTTTCCAGCAAGCGCCAGGCGTTGCGCCTCCCAGGCACTGACGGCCATGGGAACAAATATCCAAAGTCGCAAGGAGGAAGTAAGCACTCCGATGTAGAGGAGAAAGAAAAGCAGGGCAATCAGAAAACGCTGCTGAAAAAGCTGGCCCAAACCGGGCAGCAAAAAAGACAAAAAACCGGCTTGAATGGGAGTCTTGTTAAATGGGTTTTCCATGTGCCAAACGCTTTAACTCACGAGGGAGTTAGGGTTCATTTCATTATCCCACAAGATGGGCACAATAGAGCGTAATGCTACGTGTTATTTTCCTGGGGGCTAGGGCGTGAGGGGGAAGTGCCCTAGTGGCTACTTACCAAAGGCTGCGGCAAGCATCGGATCAATGCCCGAGTCGCCAGCCCCGTTGCATCCGGGAGCTTGCTGAAAGGATTGGGCCAGTACTGCCCCCTGTTGCTGGGCAGACTGTTGATCCGATTGGGTTCCGTATTTCTGAGAAAGCAACGGAATCAACTGCATTAACAAAATATTTTTTAAGCAAGACTGCATCAAGCACACTCCCCAAACAAAGGTGGCTTGAGCCACTACGAAGGGAGCTCGGACGTCAGGAGTTTTTGAAATCGCCTGTTTGGTGCATTGGTCGATAGTGTGGTTGATCAGGGCAAACTGGATAATCGGCGACAGGGATCCCGATTTCATTCCGTCAATTACCGAGAGGGGTAAAAACATTCCACCAGCATCGCTAAAAGTAGCGCTTCCCAAGTCTGAAATCCATCCGCTGGCGCTGGGGGCATAGGGCCGCTGCTCAGCCTGAGCCGTTCCAAAACCGACCAAAAGTAGCAATCCGATGATGAAGATCTTTGATGTCATATTCATTCACGCGTCTTTGAGGCGCGTGCCTCGTATACTTAATTAGTGCAAGCGGGGTGCCGTAAAAGTACAGATTGGTCAGGCGGTAAGATCTGTTGCCACTCTCTAGGTTTTTTACACCCGGTTTTCAAAAACGCTAGGAATGGCTTGGTTTCGTATACTTAGCCTGCTTGGTTGGTATACAGCTTAAGAATCCTTTTGAAGTCATTGATATAACACGACTTAACAAGTATGAATCTGGGTCAATGGACACCGCAGTTCAAAATCAGGGACGCAAGGCCGTAGCATTGCTTTCGGGAGGGCTCGACAGCCTTCTTGCCGCTAGGCTCATTAAGGACCAGGGAATTGAGGTTACCGGCTTGCATTTGTTGTCCCCGTTTGGCTGTCGCGACGACGTTCAAAAGAGCGCCGATATACTGGGCATCCCTCTGGTTTTTAAAGAAAAAGGTCCCGCGTATTTGGACCTTCTGGAGAACCCCCGGTTTGGCTATGGAAAGAATATGAATCCCTGCATCGATTGCCGGGTGTTTATGTTCCAACTGGCCGATGTCATTCGCCAAGAGATAGGGGCTGATTTTATTGTCACCGGTGAGGTGTTAGGCCAGCGGCCAATGTCTCAGCATCGGCATGCCTTTGCGCTGATCGATAGCCAAAGCCCTATTGAAGGTCTTGTGGTTCGCCCTCTCTCCGCCGGACGTTTGGATGAAAGTATTCCCGAAAAAATGGGATGGGTCCGTCGCAACGAGTTTTTAAAGTTTTCTGGCCGGGGACGTAAGGACCAGATTGAACTGGCCAAAAAACTCGGTCTTAAAGAATATTCTCAGCCCGGCGGCGGTTGTTTATTAACCGACGCCAGTTTCTCTGGTCGCTTGAGAGACTTTTTTGCCTGTCCCACCTACAAAGATGAATCAGAAAAGGTGAAACAGAGCGACCTGCTTTCGGTAGGGCGCTGTTTCCGTTATTCACCAAGCTCCCGAGTTCACGTGGGCCGCAATCACACGGAAAATTTGAAACTGCAAGAGAAGGGGCAGCTTGCCGGTGGGGTCTATGTTGCCGCCCTGGATTATCCAGGCCCTAAAGCGGTGATCTTTGGAGATGCCCCAGAGGAGGTCACTCTATGGGCAGGCCGCCTGATTGCGTATTATGCAAAGCCACCGGCTGGGCCACAGGGGAATTTTGAGGCAACCGGCGTGCATGGCATCAATCGATTTAGCATTGCCAGCGCGCTTTTAGAATCCGATATCAATGCAAAACGGGTCGGGGTACTGGAACGTGAAATCCATTAAAGACAAACTTATTGTGGCACTCGATTTTGACACCAGCGATAAGGCGTTTCGCCTGGTCGATGAGCTCGGCGATCTGGTGGACTGGTATAAACTGGGGCCCATCAGTTTTGCGCAAGAGGGATTGGAGCTGATTCGCTACCTGCATAGCCAGAAGAAGAAAATCTTCCTTGATTTAAAAATTCTCGACATCCCCAACGTGGTCTACCGGACAGTTCGCCAGTATGGGGACTTGGGAGTCGACTGCGCCACGGTTCATGGGATTGGTGGAAGAAAAATGTTGGAGTCCGCAGGCCGTGGTTGCCGAGGGACCGGGATCCGTCTGTTTGGAATTAGTCTCATCACTTCAATGGCCGAGATGGACAACGAGACTTTTGGTCACCAGGAATCCCACCATGTGACTGTGGAACGACTAACGCAGCTCGCTATTGACGCGCGCCTTTCAGGAATTCTCTGCTCGCCAGACGAATTAAAAACGGTTCGCCCCAAAGCCATCCCTGGATTCCAATTTGCTGTTGCAGGTATCCGGCCTCAAGGACAAGAAATAGCTGAAGAGGACCAGGCGAGAACTTCCACGCCGCAGCAGGCTCTGGAATGGGGGGCTGATTTTCTTATTGTAGGCCGCCCCATCCTAAATTCCCGCGAACCGCGCGCGGCAGTAAAGAGCCTTCTTCAATGAGAGCGC
>JAYVQZ010000123.1:0-10107 GCA_043776735.1 Deltaproteobacteria bacterium
ATTTGAGAGCGTGGGTCGGGTGAATCCCCCCTGAATCTCCCCGTAACGCGCAATGGGACCAGCAACTAATCGGGGGAAAGCTCCCACAAAAGAAAAGAAATCGAGGGGCCGGCGCGACGGAACTGCCTCCCGACGGTATACATCAATCACGTAGCTCGTTGACTCGAGCAGATAGAAGGAGAGTCCGGCGGGCAGCAACGGAAAAGAGCCGTTTTGGAACACCTGCGGAATCGCCTCGGCCACTGCGGGGGCGTGTCGATAAAGTAGCGGCGCCAAGCCCGGGACATATTTGAAGGTGAATAGTACGCCGAAGTTTTGCGCAATTGATGCGGTAAGAAATACCCGACGAAACCGACTCGTATCCGCACTGGCGATGAGCCAGGCCCAGACCTGATCGCCAACGAGGCTCACCAGAAAGAGTCCGGCCCACCAAGGCTCGCGATATCCGTAGAACACGAGAGTTGCGAGGAAGAGCCAAAGTTTGGCTGCGGGAGGGATTCCAGATACAGGGCTAACGAACAGGATCAGGTAGTAGACGACGAAAAAAGCGGGGAGATAGTAAAAAAGAAAAATAGGATCGGTAAAGAGCATTGGCTCACGGACGTTTCAAGTTCGGATCAATGATATCAGGGTTTACTAACGGCGTGATGAACGACGTGCGCCGAACTTTCAAAGGCGGACTCAGATTCGAAGTCAGGTAAAACTCTGTCATTTTGACGCTTGGCGCCCAGCGGTAATCAGCACGAAGCTCGAAGTATCCGTATGAGGTACGGATGCCAAGTTGTTGCGATGGTAGCACGGAGCCTGGCAAGAGGACTTCGAACGGGTTCGGCAATCTTCCTTTTTCATCGGTCAATACGAGAACCCAGCTTTTATCCTTTCGGATATACACGGCGTATACCCGGCGAGGTAACAGCGGTCCAACTTGTTTTAGTAAAACCGGTTGCCCGCTCTCGAGCTCGAGGAGACGAGGCTCCGTTCCTTTTTTTTCCTTAGCAAGATAAAGGGCTTGGGGCGATTCGCCGGCCAGGCAGGCGGGTCCGTAAGCCAGCAAGAACAGTAGCCCGCCTAGACCGAACGACGAGGCACTCACTGGGGCCGCTCCTTAGCCAATTCCTTACCCGGCAGAAACTCGACCGATTTGATTCGCGGCTTTTCAGAGTCGACCCAAAAATAATGTTGTTCGCCGCGAAAAGTGGGAACCCAGAGACCCTTTTGATTCATGACGTAATTTTGTTTGGGATTGCGCGCCCCAAGATAGCGGCCAGGCAGGACGGTTCCGCCCCGCACATATTCCATTGGCTGGGCGGGAAAATCGCCGAACGCATCGGTGAGAACGAAATACCAACGATTGCGTGGCGTATGATGCCAAAAATAGATACGGTTGGGCTTCGAAACGGCGAGCAGGGTTGTAGGCACGGCCTTCTTGCGAGCCTCGATCCCTTCCAGCTGGCGTTCGACATCGACCAGAAACATGGGCATCCTAGGCTTAGACATTGCTTCCCCGCGCAACAGCTTGTCGCGTGGGTTCGCCGCTATGCCGCCTGGCGCACCGGCCAAAGCAATCCACAACATTAACCACTTCAATTTCGTCGCCTCGATTCATTCTTCAGTACCGCCCGGGTACCGTCTCGGCACCCTCCGGGTGCCTTATTGGGGACTTCACCCCGCGCCGGCTCAGCCGGAGACGGGCCCTCCGGAAGGCCCGTTTAACACCGTTCCGTCCCTGAGAGTGATATTCGGCACTTGCCCCTGGCCCAGTTTGAACAAATCCGCCTGGGTAATCGCGCTGCCGTCGGCCTTTCGGGGGTTATTTATTACTTTCTCGGGGTCCGTCGGAATTTTGATCGATTCCACGCTGCCCGTTTGGGTGTCTATCTGGGATTTCATTAAACCCGTGTAGTCTGGCTTGCCGGCGCCCGCCCTCACGGTCACCCCAGTAGGAAAAGGGTCCGAAAGTTTCGGATTACTCGGAGATGCCTCTTTTGCCGCGTTTTCATCGAATGTGATCGAGCTCCCTGTCTTGATGGCAGGCTTTCCTCGGACGTTGCCTAATTGGGAGGTAGTACCTTTGTCACCCTCCTTTCGAACGGTGATAACCGGGTTGGAGTCGCTAGAACTTATCCCCCCCGGATCCACGATTTTGATTCTTATCTGCCGGATGGAGGTCCAGTCGAGTTTTTCGCCAAGCTCCACCTCACCTTGATGCGCCATTTTTTGCGACCCGTCCTCGGCAAGTACACCCATCGCGACGACGAACGCCATTGCGCCAATTACAATCCGCTTCATGCTGTCTCCCTAGCTTAAAAATTAATACAAGGTTATTATTAGCACATCGCAATGACAAGTTGCGATGCGCCGACGAGGCCGTTTACTTCTTGAGCCTCGAAAATCAGCCCCGATTAAGTCATTTTATTTCGATGTAGGTATGCATTCCGCCGTCCGCGTGCATGGCGTGCCCCAGAATTCCGGGAATAGGACGGCGATGCATGTCATTCATCGTGTGGTGCATAAAATGGCAGTGGAAGAGCCATTTTCCCAGAAGCTTCGCTTCGAATTCGAGGGTTCGGACTTCAGCATTGCTTACGTCGATAGTATTTGCGGCGATGTGCTGATGGGGGGGCAAAAACCCGCCGCCCCAGTCCGTAATCTTGAATGTATGCCCGTGGATGTGAATGGGGTGGGTCAGCATGCTTAAATTAGCGACGCGAATTCTGACTTTTTCACCACGTTGTGCAGCCATGGGAACAATATCGGGCCCTGGGCGTCCGTTCATGGTGAAATAATTGAACTCGGTCATCTCCGTTAGGTCTGGGTTTGGCCTTCCTGGATCAATTTTCCACGTTTGGAGAAAGTAGGCATAATCTCGCTGCACGAGCTGCCAGGCTTCCGGTTTCCTGGGATGAATGATGAAAAAACCCATGAGGCCAAGCCCCACCTGCTTGGACTGCAAGACATGGGAGTGGTAAAAATAGGTGCCGGATTGTTCGAGCGTGAATTCGTAAATGAAGCTTTCGCCGGGATTTACCGGGGGTTGCGAAATTTCCGGCACTCCATCCATTTCAATGGGGATATGTAAACCGTGCCAATGGACAGTCGTGGGATCAGGCAGATTATTCTTGAGGTGAATGCGTACCGTGTCCCCCTCGACTACTTCAATCGTGGGACCGATCATTGATCCGTTGTATCCGAAGCAATTAATTGGTCGCCTCGCAATTCCATGAGGATCGCTCATGTCGGGAAATTGAACCGTCACGGGCTCGGCAATGAGCCTAAAAACCTTGACCTTCCCCTCCCACTCGAAGGGAAGAGTGGGAATGCCGGGAGTTACCACTGGGAGATATCCCAATTTGGGATCGAACGGCGGGGCAGAGTTTGGGCGAGGCCCGGGGACCTCAGCGTTAGCTATTTCAGAACCAAGAAGCGAAGCCCCCACAAGTCCAGTTACCCCCGTGAGAAAATCCCTGCGCGTAAGATCCATGAAATTACCCTCCTAACCCTATCTATCGAGTCTTCGTAGCCGATCTTTACACCCTATTTTGCAATCAACCTATGAGTTTCCCGCCAACGTCTTTACCGTTGCCTTCACTGTTTCTTCCTTAATGCAGTCTTAAGATTGACGTGGTGCCCTCGACCCCGCTATCGCAAGATAGCGGGGGATAAAATGTATTTCGCAAAAGTTCTTTCCTTAGCCATTTTGGGTTTTGTTATATCCCTAGTGCTAAATCCGTCGGCGAAAGCCGATCCAGCGGAGCCTAATCCCTTCGTGGAGCTCTACAAGTTGCGCATCGGAATCAACGACATGAACGTCCTAAGACAAGAGGCGCTTCATGATCTGGCAATAGCGCGCTTCGGCCGGGTAAAGGCGCTCTTACTCAAGGGGGCGGTAAGTCGGGAGGACTATGACATTTCGTTGTCTGATTTGAAAGTCGCCGAAGCCGAACTGGGATTGAGCCAGAAGCGAGTCCTTGAGTCGAAGGCCTACCTCCAGATTGTCGAGGGCTTGGTGCAGGCCAAACGACCCATCCCAATCTGCACGACGGAGATGGAATAGGTTGATGCAACCTATCTGCCCAATACTATTTTTTTTTGTAGCTTCGTTTGAGGTTGCTTATTGCGAATCGCCGCACCTTTACCTTTTCGAGCAAGCTGGGGAAAGAGCGCGCCTTGGTCTACAAACCGAGCAGGCAAGGGAGACTCTTGCGCAGAAAGAATATCGTCGTGCGCTGCAGTTGATACGCTCCTACGTTATTTCCAGAGACGAGTTCGAACAAGCCGAGGCGGCGGCCAAGGTTATGGCAATTGACGTGAAGGTTGCCGAAAATAAGCTTAGACAACAGGAATTGGCTCTCGAATTGGTAAGGGGGCTGAGTCGTGCCCATCTCCGCATTCCAGTTTGCCGAAGGCCACTCAAGAAGCCCAAAAAAATTGATGCTGCCCTGAAGCGAAAACCTAAGCCCCCGCTCATCAAGATTGAAGACCGACAAACGGGAACCAAAGTTCGTGTTGACCAGGCAGTTGAGCCACCTCCGCCTCCGGAAACTCCGCCAATCGAAAATCCAAATCCTCCGGAGCCACTCGTGGTCCCCCCCCAAAATAAACCGCCCAAAGGCCCGGAAGTGCCGGAGCTACCCTTAAAACCAAATCCCCCTCCTTCAACTGGCGGAGGGGGTGGCAAAGGAGGCGGAGGCGGAAAGCCGCCGCCAAAACCGCAAAGAAAGACTCGGGGATCGCTATGAAAAAAAATGTTTTTACGTTCTGTTTCATCTTGATGATTCAAGCGATGTCCGCGGTCGCGGAGGAACCTGGCGTCAATGAAATCAAAGTGGGCAAATGGGCCGGCTACTTAAAGATAGACGGCGCGAGTGACGCGATCGCTTTAAAAATGGACAGCTATTACGTCAAACCAAATTCCTTTAAGGATTTTCAGTTTCTGAGGCTTGCTCTCAAAATGAGCCTTGGAGGCTATTTAAGCTCCGAATACGAAATCGAGACTTTCGATGACCTTCAATATGACTGGTACTCCGGCATCCTTACGCTCGACGAGCCAAAAAACCAAATGGTGATTCGTGCCACGGTTACGGGTGGTTTAAGGCCTAAGATGGAAGGCACGGTTGAAATCCGAAATTCCACTCCTCTGGTCTCGGGGAAACTTTTTTTACAATATCGGGGAGATGGACCAGCCGATTGGGACTCGCCGGAGAAGCTGATGCCTTCGCTTTCAGGTCAATACGAAGGAAAATGTGGCCAGGAAAACGCGGTGTTGCAATTAGAAACGGCGAAGGGACTGACACCCGAAACCCCTCTTCCCACCGCGGGCCTTCATCACTATCGCATCACTGGGGGACTTGGTCTCTCCGATAAACTCTGTACGGAGCGATGGTGCCTAAATAGCGCCTACTCGGAAGGGACCTATGATTTTTTTCAAGGAAAGCTCTATTTGACGGGGAAACGTAGAAGTGAAGAGTGCTCTCGAGAGGGGGACGAACTAAGTTGTCTTATCCCCATCGATTCAGAGGTGCCCCGGAAGTGCCGGTTTAAAAAAGTTAGGGCCACATCCCAACCAAAGTTTAAGATCTATCCGAGAAAGTACTCTCTTACTCCCTCTGAAGATCAGCTGAAGCCGCTTCCTCCTTCGGGACCCAAAGACGTCAAGGACCTCGCCGCGACGATGGGTGGCGATTTCTATGGTTATTTGCATCATGAGTACCTGGACCGTTATCAACCCATCCAGTTGAAAACGATTTCTTCCATTTCGACGGACAACACCCACAACCAGAACGAAGTTTTTGTATCGGTTTCTTCGACGCAATATTTCGGTCGCGCGGTCGATGCGCGAGCGTTGGTAAATCAGTTTGACCGCCGCGTGTCCTATCTCGTTCTGGGATACCTGTTAACAAGCGATGAATCGGACGCCGTTCTTCAAGTCCTTGATTGGAAAAAGGGCTTTATCACCGGAGTGTGGTACTCGAAGGGCTTTGGAAGAGTCGGGACATTCGAGGTGAGTAAGAGCCCGGGTCTGCCTCCACTCGATCCGTCGGCCCGAACTGTTGCCTCCATCTCGGGAAACTTTCAGGGCCCGGACGATGACGGCTCCGCACGTTGGAAACTTAAAACCCAAATTCCCAAGCAACCTAGGGGGCCGTTACAGGAGACATTGATCCATCAGGTGGATTATCGCCTGGTGCTCACCGGGGGAGTCTTTATGGGAATGCAATCGACTACCGGTACGTATGATTTTTACACGGGGTCACTTTCTTGGACTGCCGGAAAGGGCGATGGGGGCGAGCCGCGGCTCGTTACAGGCTACGTCGAGGAGCCCCAGCGCCTAAAGGTTTTCTGGCCGGGCGCCCGCAGATGGGGCGTAGGTTTCATCGAGCATGGATTTAGCGATTATCCGAGAGTGGGACCATGAAACGACCAACGGAGGTAAATATGAAACCAATCTGGTACCTGTTTTTTTCCTTGGCCTACGTGCCACTATCGTTTGGTCAAAAGGGTTTTTCCTTTTCGGTTCGCGGCTACCCCCAACGGCAACTGGATTGCAAAGCCGGTGCGGATGAGGTTCTAAGACGCTTTACCCAAGCGACTGATGTCAAGGTACTGGGAACCGACTGTAAGCCCGCTTTTTTCAGTCGTGGGCTCGACATCACTATACGTTACGTTTCCGAAGACCCGCTTCCCATTGTTTCAAACGGTCCATGGCCCCTCACGCGCTCCTACGAATCCTGTCTGGCGAAACTTGACGAAGAGGAAGCCTTATTCACAAAGACGACAGGACTCAAACCCTATTTACGGTATTGTGCTTACCACTCCGATAAGTCCTCTTGGGAAAAGAGCTTCATTTACCTTTTCACCCCCGTTATATACGCGATGGGTAAACCAACCGCTTTAATTAAGAGTTTTTCTCTCCCTATGAACCAAGGTGGTTATTTCGGCGGAGGCTCGGTCGAACGGGAGATCGTCGAAAAGTCGCGGGCGCTTAATATTCCCATGGTTGAAGCTCGTATCGATGCCCCGCGCGGTACGAAAACCTTCAGCTCCGACCTGTGGTTGCGATTTGCCGTCTCTCCCGAAAAGGCTAAGCGCGATGTCAAAAATGATTTTCTACTTAACGATCGTTTGGAGCTCTTAGAAATTCTCGGTGAGTCGGACATCGATCCGATGATTGCGGACTCAATTGAAAAATGCGAGGCTCAACGCAAAGACGTTCAAGCCTTGTTTCCGGCTGAGTCGTTCGTTTGGTTTTGCATGTGGGATCACCAGCTTTTTCGCTCCCAACTTTACCACCTGCGCATCAAGCCTGGGTTTCATAGATACGACAAGATTGTTCCCGGGGACGATAACGAACCATTGCTAAACCGATTTGAATCTCACGAGGAGTGCCTCAAGGAACGGGAGGCCGTCGTGGCACACTACAAAAGCAAACTCGGTGACAAGGTAATAGGCGCTCTGTGCTCATGGAAGGACCGACTGAAACCGAACCTTCCCGTGAGAATGCTGCTTTATACGAAGGAGGATCAGTGAAAAACTCAAGAGCATTGCTCTTTATTTTACTTTTGGGTTCGTTCCTCCCCCTGGGCTCATTCGCGGACGATCCCGGCGTCAATGAGATAAAAATTGGAAAATGGGCGGGCTATCTAAAGATGGATGGGGTAAGCGATGCCATCGCCGTGAAGATGGATAGTCTCTACGTAAAGCCCAATCCGCTGAAGGACTTTCAGTACCTAAGGCTCGTCTTTAAGCTTAGTCTCGGCGGATATTTCGGTTCGGAATACGAAATCGAAACCTTCGATGACTTGCAGTACGACTGGTACTCCGGTGTCCTAACTTTGGATGAGCCCAAGAATTTAATGGTCGTCCGTGCCACCGTCACCGGTGGCCTTCGGCCAAAATTGGAAGGAACGGTAGAAATCCGCCGGTCAACGCCCCCGGCCTCGGGCAAACTCTTTTTGCAGTATCGTGGTGATGGCCCGGCCAATTGGGATTCGCCGGAAGACCTTGCGCCCGCCCTTGCGGGCCAATATGAGGGAACATGTGGCGGAAAGGCATCGGTCCTTCAGTTGGAAACCGGAAAAGGCTTAACGCTTGAAATTCCGGTCGCGACCACCGGTCTTCACCACTACAATATAACGGGCGGCATGGGGATTGAGAATGGTTACTGCCCTCGCACGCGAGCCGGGGAGTTGCCAAGCTATTGTGGCGATCACGTTTATACTTCTGCGATCTACGATTTCTTTCAAGGTAAGGTTTACCTTACGGGGACTCGCCACGCGGATGAGTGCAGTAGGGCCGGGGATGAGCTCACTTGCAAGACTGAAATTTTGACCAAGAACAAAGACGGAAAGGTCGAATTCGTACCGGATACTTGTCGCTTTAAGAAGGTGGGGGCGAAAGTGTCGCCAAAGTTTAAGATCTATCCTCGCGCATTTTCTTTAACGCCATCAGAGGATCAAATTAAAGCGCTGCCCCCTTCAGGGCCCAAGGACGTTAAGGATCTCGCCGCCACCATGCATGCGCCGTTTTATGGGTATCTGCATCATGAGTACCAGGATCGATACCAACCGATTCAATTGAAGGTTAATTCCTCAATTTCCACCGACAACACGCATAATCAAAATGAGGTTTTCGTGTCGGTTTCGTCCGTCCAATATTTCGGTCGGAAATTAGGTTCGGACATGCTGACGAATCAGTTTGACCGGCGAGGGTCATGGCTTGTTCTTGGAACCCTATTGACCAGTGAGGAGTCGGACGTAGCTCTTCAAGTTCTCGACTGGAAGAAGGGTTTTATCTCCGGCGTTTGGCACTCCAGGGAATTCGGGCGAGTGGGAACCTTCGAGGTGGTTAAGGAACCGGGACTGCCCGCTCTTGATCCTTCGGCTCAAACTATCTCGCTGCCTTCAGGTAGCTTCAAGGGACCTAAGGAAGAAGAAAATCGCAGCTGGTATTGGAACCTGAAGACGATGGTTCCCAAGCAGCCTCGTGGAGCTAACAGCTTCCTAATTTTTCAGGGAAATTACTGGCTCTACACGAAAGGGTTTACATTGCCGCTTCGTCCGTTACGGGGTGCCTACGACGTCTACACGGGTAACGTCTCGTGGTTTGCGGACTCGGGTCGAGGTGAGGAGGCTCAACTTGTAACGGGGAGTGTGTCAGCAGACGACCAGTTAAACCTATTCTGGCCCAGCGAGCGCTCGGATTTTTCGGTGGAGGTCTCCGATCGTAGGTCGGGAACCTATTTTAAAAAAAACTAAGGTAAGGAAATAGCCATGATTGGATTACCCGACATGTTGGTGATTGGTGGAGTGACGTTGCTGGTGTTCGGTCCCAAACGTTTGCCTGAGCTAGCAAAAGCTCTGGGTAGCGGGATTAGGGATTTCAAGAAGGCACTCAATGGCGACGAAAAGCCTTCCGAAAATTCTTTGCCGATAAAGCCAAATTAGCCGAAGCCAGTCGACAATCATTCCTTTTCGGCAGCGAAAGTTCGTCGTTCCCGCTCGGTAACCAATTTTAGTGGCAAATCCTAGATCTGGCGTGAATCCGTTTGAGCCCGAGAGTCCCCAGCCAAAAATAGAATTGAGGTGCCAATGCCAACACGAGCCTTCTAGGCAAATTATGGGCCTCAGTTCCGTAGTCCACTCTTCTGCCTTAAACCGGTGCGAGGTTTTCCCCAGCCCAACATTCAAACTGTAGGAAACCAGGTCGAGATCTTTTTTGGGAGCGGCAAACTTCGACCGCAATTTGAACCCTCCTAGGTGCCCACCCCCAAAGGTGTCTAGACCAACCTGGACATCTCTTCGCACCGTTTATCCTGAAGAGTCCAAAAACATGGGGATCAAGGCGGATGGCTGTCCCTTTTTCATCGGGCATAGGGAACTCCTTTCGAGCGTGGTCACGAACCTTTTAGAGAATTCGGTCAAATTCGTAAAAGACAAAATTGTAGTTCAGGTGCGAAAAGACGAGATGGGACTCCACTTGGATTTCGATGATGATGGGCCCGAATTCCGGATGCATTTAAGGAGGAGGTCTTCGAGCCCCTCTTTAAGGCTCCGGGAAAAGGGGACGATTCACCCCCAAGAAAAGGTGCGGGGCTCGGGCTCGCGATCG
>JAYVQZ010000124.1:0-10068 GCA_043776735.1 Deltaproteobacteria bacterium
GGATATTCTTTTGGTTCTTCTTAAGTTCCGGATAGATTTCGGCAAACTCACTGATCACTGTGGCCACAAGTTCAAAAAGAAAAGGCCGTTCTTGACCTAGCTTTTTCCCGTGTCGGATTGCCCGGCGCAAGATCCTTCGCAATACGTAACCTCGGCCTTCGTTGGAAGGATTCACTCCGTCTGAAATGAGAAAAGTGCCCGCTCGCAAATGATCGGCAATCACGCGCATCGACGTCACCCCCTCGCCGCCGGCCTCGTAGCTGATTCCCACTTTTTTGCTGATATCAGCGATGAGAGTTCGAAATAAATCAGTATCGAAGTTGCTGTACTTGCCCTGCATCACAGCCGCCACTCGCTCAAGCCCAGCTCCAGTGTCTACACTGGGTTTTGGCAGGGGAACCAAGACGCCGTCTGCAGAACGATTGAACTGCATAAAAACAAGGTTCCAAATCTCAACAAAACGAGAGGAGTCGGTTCCTGGAGTGCCGTCGGGTCCTTGAGTCGCGTACTCCATGCCCCAGTCGTAATAGATCTCGGAGCAGGGGCCGCAAGGGCCCGTGTCGCCCATGGCCCAAAAATTGTCTTTCTCTCCTAAGCGTTCAATGCGGTCCGGGCGAATGCCGAGCTTTTTCCAAATCTCAAAAGCATCGTCATCGGTTTCAAAGACGGTGATGCGGAGTTTGTCCTCGGGAAGATTTAATTTTTTTGTGAGAAACTCCCAGGCAAACGCCATGGCGTCTTCTTTAAAATAGTCGCCGAAGGAGAAGTTTCCGAGCATTTCAAAGAAGGTGTGGTGCCTGGGAGTGAATCCTACGTTTTCTAAGTCATTGTGCTTTCCACCTGCCCGCACACATTTTTGAGCGGTCGTAGCACGTGGTGAATTGGGCTTTTGGAGACCCAAAAAATAGTCTTTAAACTGAACCATCCCCGCGCTGGTGAACAACAAGGAAGGGTCGCTGGCAGGAATCAACGAACTGCTTTTAATCCGTTGGTGGCCCTTAGACTCGAAGAATTGAAGAAAAGACTCTCTGATTTCGCGTGCTTTCATTGGGCCTGAGGTTAACCCATCGAGGTAGGTTTCCAAAAGAGGGAATTTGGGGTAACTGCATGTGAATTCTGACAAATGCGCGGAGGTTTCGTGATCCGATACGACTGGACAACTCAAGAGGCCATGGGACTGCTGGCCGCTCCGTGGGAGAGCCTAAAAGAACAAGCAATTGCCGTTCACCGCGAATACGCCGCAAAAGATGTGCAGCAATGCGAACTTTTAAGCGTAAAAACGGGAGGTTGCCCAGAAGATTGCGGCTATTGCTCCCAAAGTGCTCATTACAAAACTCCAGTAAAATCTGAGCCGCTTTTGTCCGTGGAAGAGGTAGGCAAAAAGGCTAGCGAAGCCAAGTCCCGCGGGGCAACCCGTTTTTGCTTAGGGGCTGCGTGGCGGGATATTCCCGCCGAAAATGACGCCCGTTTTAGCCGGGTACTGGGGATGATCGAGGCAGTGGCCGATCAGGGTATGGAGGTCTGTTGCACCCTGGGGATGGCGACTGAAGGGCAGCTTACCAAAATGAAGGAGGCCGGGCTGACCGCGTACAATCACAATTTGGACACAAGCCGCGAGTTTTACCCCAAGATTGTTTCCACGCGGACGTACGATGAGCGGTTAGCTACGTTGCAGTCGGCTCGAAAAGTTGGCGTTCAACTCTGCTGCGGAGGAATCATTGGAATGGGAGAGCAAGAGCGCGACCGGGCAGCGATGCTTGTTGAGCTTGCTAGCATGAATCCGCATCCGGAAAGCGTTCCCGTGAATCTTTTGGTGCCCATCGATGGCACGCCCTTGGGCCCCAACGAAGGATTGCCGTTTGAAACCTTTTTGCGAACCGTCGCTGCCGCCCGCATCATGATGCCGCGAGCCCGAGTTCGATTGTCGGCTGGCAGAAATACTTTGACCGTCGAACAGCAGCTTCAGTGCTTTGAAGTAGGCGCCAACTCTATCTTTGTCGGAGAAAAGCTTTTGACGGCATTTAACGTTGAGTTCCCCGACGATCGCGCGTTATTAAAATTGGCTGAAACCCAGAGTGCTCGCGTTTAATACGGACTATCTCGATCTCTCAGGCCTTTGGTCCGAGAGATCAGAGGAAATGGTAGATCTATGGAGTTCGCTCCCTAAGCCATTTCCAGGTAGTATTCCATTGAATGAAAAAAAGGATGAGCCGTGGCGTTCTACTGACAAGTAACGTGGCCCTTTTGCTCGCTTTAACTACCTGTTCACTTAATACCTATCGTCCTACAGTTAGCGTGCAGATAAAACTTCCGCAGCCAAAGGGCGGCCAGTTCGCGCGCCTGGATCGGAGCGGTCCGGCCTTTCCCAAGTGCGTAGCCTTCAGTTTTTCGTCAGATTCTGCGGCCAATTCTTTAACTTCAGCGCAACTGCTAGGAGTCGTTCCCTCCTGCGTTTTACTTGGGGGAATGGTATCCACTTCAGCAACTGTTGCGGTTGCCACGACTTCGGGAATTCAACTTTCTCTTCCCGTGGGGCAATACACCGTAACTCCCGTGGGAATTGAAACCACTGCAGCTTGCGGGGACATCGCCGCCATTTTTTCCAATTCGCTTCCGGAAATATATCGCCTTGGACCAGCAGGAAGTTTTCATACTTCGGCGCAGAGTTTTAACGCGGTATCCAACTACGTGGCCTCAACAGCGACCAATCTCATCGATTCCTGCCTGCCGGCGGGTTGGGTAAAAACTATTGCGGTTGGCACTAGTTCCAGTTGTGCTGCCACGGTCACTTCCACAAAATGCTGGGGAGAAAATGGAAGCGGCCAGTTAGGGGACGGGTCTTTTAGCCCGTCCTCAATCCCCGTGCCGGTAACCGGGCTTGCCGGGGGAACCTCCTCCCTGGCTGTTGGGGCTTTGCATAGTTGCGCTGTTACCAACGGAGCGTCGAAGTGTTGGGGGGAAGGCTCAAGCGGACAGGTGGGAACTGGCACTCCTGGTGTTTTCTCTTCACCCGTACAGGTTTCCACTTTAACAGCAGGGGTAACTTCTGTCGCTGCTTCCGAGAATCATAGCTGTGCTGCCATCAATGGGCGCGCGATGTGCTGGGGAGAAAATACTAATGGACAGCTAGGAGACAATTCAACCAACGGTGTTGCCGTTCCCGTTCAAGTTCAGGGACTCACCTCTGGAGTGACTGCCCTGGCCACTGGGCTCTCTCACAGTTGTGCGGTGGTAAATGGAGGACTTTGGTGCTGGGGATATAATTCCATTGGGCAGTTAGGCGATAACTCCATCAACCAGTCTTTATTCCCCGTGCAAGTTCAAGGGCTCACCTCGGGAGTCACATTTGTGGCGACGGGGAACAGCCATACTTGTGCTGTGGTCAATGGAGGGGCTTGGTGCTGGGGCAACAATCAGTATGGCCAATTAGGGAACAACTCGACGTCCCCTAGTTTAGTTCCCGTTCCTGTTCAAGGACTCTCATCTGGGGTTACGGCAGTAAGTGCGGGGGGCTCTTTTAACTGCGCCATTGTGAATGGGGGAGCTCAGTGCTGGGGATATCAGAACACCTTTGGACTGCTCGGAAATAATTCTTTTAGTGATTCTCCCATCCCTGTGCAGGTACAAGGACTCCTCTCCGGCGTTACCTCTTTGGCTTCTGGGACCTATCATTCCTGTGCCGCCGTAAATGGGGGGGCTCAATGCTGGGGCAGCGGCGCAAACGGAAAACTGGGAAATAATTCAACCTTCGATTCCCACTTTCCTGTCGTGGTGAGCGGACTTGGGCCGTAGCTACCTTTCGTTGATTGAGAATCCCGGACCTTTGGTCCGAGAGGTCAAGGAAAGCCGCTGCGCTGCAGTTCCATTTATTAATATGGCTTAGCACTCTCGTCCCCTTGCGGGTAATATTCTGCTGAATGAAAAAACGGATGTGCCGCGGCGTTCTACTGACAAGCAGCGCGGCTATTTTGCTTGCCCTGCCTACCTGTTCTCTTAATTCCTATCGCCCCATGGTCAGTGTGCAGGTCAGACTGCCTGGGCCCGAACGGGGCCACTTCGTACGCCAAGATCGTAGTGGTCCGGTCTTTCCCAAATGCGTAGCCTTTAGTTTTTCGTCGAATTCTGCTGTCGACACCATTTCCTCAGCGCAATTGCGAGGAGTCGTTCCCTCATGTGTTTTACTCAATGGAATCGTATCCCCCGTGGTGAGTGCGAACACGGCGACGACGATCGGAGTCCAGCTTTCCCTTCCGTCGGGCCAGTACACGGTAACTCCCGTGGGAATCCATACCGCGGGTGACTGTGGCGACATCGCTGATATCTTTTCTCGGTCGCTGCCTGAGGTCTATCGCCTAGGTCCGTCAGGAAGTTTTAATGCATCGGATCAAAAATACGACGCTGTATCAAACTATCAGCCGTCTACAGCAATAAATATCGCCGATTCCTGCTTTCCCGCCGGATGGGTGAAAACCATTTCTGCCGGCAACGCTTTCGCTTGCGCCACGACGGCGAATTCCGCCAAGTGCTGGGGATTGAATTCAACTGGGCAGTTGGGAGATAACTCTATGAATGCCTCTTCTTTTCCCATTTCTATTCAAGGTATCGCTTTGGGCGTTAGCGCCGTTTCTGCGGGCGCCACTCATTCCTGCGCTGCAGTAAACGGAGAGGCTAAGTGCTGGGGAGACAATACCGATGGCTGGCTTGGGAATAATTCAACAACGGCTTCTCTAGTGCCGGTGTCAGTTCAAGGGCTCAACTCCAATGTCACCGCCGCATCAGCGGGTAATAATTACAGTTGCGCGATCGTAAATGGAGGCGCTTGGTGTTGGGGTTATGCTGGGAGCGGGCAGCTTGGAAATAATTCAATAGCAACATCTCTGATACCAGTGCAAGTTCAAGGGCTCACTTCTGGGGTCACCGCGATAGCCACCGGTTCAGATCACGGTTGTGCCCTAGTAAACGCAGGCGCACTCTGCTGGGGGTACAATGGATTTGGGCAGATCGGAAATAATTCATTTGCGACACCTTTTCTGGCACCAGCACAGGTCTTGGGCCTGACTTCCGGTGTCACCGCCATAGCCGCAGGTGCCGGCCAATCCTGCGCCGTAGTAAACGGGGGAGCACAATGCTGGGGGCGCAATGACAAGGGACAGCTGGGAAATAATTTAACTGCTACTTCTTCAGTGCCTGTGCAGGTCCAGGGGCTCACATCTGGAGTGACCGCCATAAGCACTGGCAACAGCCATTCCTGTGCCGTAGTAAACGGGGGAGCACAATGCTGGGGTGACAATTTGAACGGACAGCTGGGAAATAATTTAACTGTGGATTCTTTGGTGCCAGTGCAGGTTCAAGGACTCTTTACCGGAGTTACCGATATAACCGCTGGTTATAGTTTTAGCTGTGCGATCGTAAACGGAAACGCCAAGTGCTGGGGAAAAAATACGTACGGTCAGCTGGGAAATAACACAATCGTGCCGTCTAGTGTGCCCGTGCTAGTTTCTGGAATCGGGCCATAGATTAATTACTAAGGTTGAGGCTGGAACCGGGCCGCGGTTTAATTGCCACGGTTAAGACTCCCGGACCTTTGGTCCGAAAGATCATGGCACCCGATTTCCCACCTTATTATCTGCTTGAAGCGAAGCTAACAGCTCCACCAACGGCCTGGGTAACGGTCGGCTTTTTGGGGAGACCGCGCAGATCGCCGTGGAGGCTTTCCAGGAGGGAAGGGGAAGAGCGGCCAATTGGTGCCACTCGCAAAACGGCTCGGGTATCAGCGACCAGGCATCGCTCTCCTTAACAAACGCAGCTCCCACATCGTAGGCGTCATAAAGAAAACTCAAATGGGGAGTGATCTCGTGGCGCTTTAGCTCCGGATGTTGCTCACAAACATCAATCCCCTGAAACGCTTTAGGAAGCGCGCAGAAACTAGTGAGCAGCCACTCTTTAAGTTTTGCCGGTTTGAACTTTAGCGCGGGGTGTTCGGGACGAACCACCAATCGCAGGGGGACGTCAAAAAGTTTTTGAATGGTCACCCCCGGGGATACCAATGGAGCAAAACATAGACCGAGATCGAGCATTCCGTTGGATACGTTTTCCACTACTTGAGAGGAACGGAAAGAAAAAAACTCAGCAAGAATTTTAGGATGAGCTTTTTGGATCGGAGACCAGGACGGCATCACCCACCGATCGATAAGTCCATGGGTGGCGCCGAGGCGAAACAATCCTTGCCACTCAATCGAATCAGAAGCGATTTCGTGTTTGGCATTTTCAATATCTGCCAGAATAGTTTGGGCCCGTTCGGCGAGCCGTTTGCCATGGGAGGTGAGGCAAATGTTTTTGCCTACCTTTTCAACCAACGGACGCCCTAGCTCCTCTTCCAACATGGCAATACTATGGCTAATCGCGCTGGGGCTTATATTTAGGATCTTGGCGGCCCGGCCAATATGTTGGGTTTTGGAGACCGCGAAAAAATACTGCAGCTGAACAAAATTCATTCTGCCTGCATCATGCTGAAGGCCTGGTTTCCAGGTTGGAGGCGACGAGTTCCATCACATCCATCACTTCAACCTGTTCTCCGAGCCCTTTCTCGTTCACTCCGCTGCCCATCATGATGCGACAAAAGGGGCACGAGGTGGCAATAACGTCCGGCTTTTTTTCTAAAGCCTGTTCGGTTCGCATGACATTGACTCGCTGATCGGCTTTTTCTTCCACCCACATGCGCCCGCCACCGGCTCCACAGCAAGTGCCTTCGCGACGATTCATGGTCATTTCGGTAAGCGTGGCTCCGGGAAGGGAGCTCAGCACGCTGCGCGGATCTTCGTAGATACCGTTGTGCCGACCAAAATAACAGGAGTCATGATAAACGATATTCTTTCCTTCAAGCTGCGTGCCGGTCACTTTCAGTTTCTTTTTTTCGAGCAATTTCTTGGTGAAAACTGCGGCCGCTTCAACTTCCCAATTTCCCCCAAATGCCGGGGATTCATGCTTCATGGTATTGAAACAGTGAGGGCAGTTCACGAGGATCTTTTTTACGTTGTACCCGTTAATTAGAGTCGTTAATCCCTCAGCCATAGTTTGGTAGAGATACTCATTGCCTAGACGGCGAGCCGTTTCCCCGTTGCACATCTCTTTTTTCCCAAGAATGGCAAAAGAGACATTGGCCTCTTTGAGAATTTTCACAAAAGATTGTGTGGCTTTCTTGTGTTTGGAATCAAAGCTTCCCCCGCAGCCGACAAAGTAGAGGTACTCAGCATCTGGTTTTTCGTCCAGAGTAGGAACGTCGAGCCCTTCTGCCCAAACGGCACGCTCTTCGGAGCTGATTCCCCAAGGGTTGGAGTTGTTCTCCAGTCCTTTAAAAGTACGATTTAACTCTTCAGGAAAGCGCGAAGCCTCTTGCACTAAATGCTGGCGGATATCTACGATCTTATCTACGTACTCGATGTTGACCGGGCACATCTCTTCGCAGGCGCGGCAGGAGACGCACGACCAGATCACTTCGTCTGAAATGGCTTTTCCTTCACCAACCACCAGATCATAGTTTGCCGGTTCTGCCCCTGCTTTTTGTCCCACTATTTTAGGCTGTGCCGCGTAGATGGTGTCTCTCAAGTTCAATAGGAACTGACGGGGAGCCAACGGTTTTCCCGTGGCGGTCGCCGGACAAAAGGACGAGCAGCGGCCGCATTCGGTGCAGCTATAGGCATCCAGCGCCTGCTTCCAAGTAAAGTGCTGGGGCTGTGACCTGCCAAAAAGCGCGTCATCGGCCGTATAGTCTTTTTTCGCCAGCCAACCTGCTGGTTCAAGCTTTCCAAAAAACACGTTGGGGACAGCCGTAATGATGTGAAAGTGCTTTGAACGGGGAAGCAAATTTAAGAACATCAAAATAACCAGGTTGTGAGTCCACCACGAGGCGTCGGAAAGTTGACTTGCGAAGGCTGGATAGACGGACAGGTAATTGGCTAGACGGCGCGTGATGGGCTGCCAAACCGCGTTCATCATCGTGGGATCTTCGGGGTAAGCGATGAGGTTGCTGGCGTCGTAGGCAAAACCAGAAATCATGATCGTGGCGATAAAGAGCAAGATCACCACAGCTTCAACATGAGTATGGGAGCGGATCTGGGCCTCTGCGGGAAGAAAGCCAAATAGCCGAGTGGGTTTTATGACCAGCCATCGAAAAAGCGCTACGCTAACAGCACCTAAAACGCCTACCTGGAAAAAATCTTTGGCCAGTGAGTAGGCGGGGCCAAAAAATGCATTCCCCATTCCCGGGAAATTAAAGTCCCAAAACCACCCTCGAGTGAACATGGTGATGACTTGAAGTGAGAGTGTGAGAAATCCCCAGAAAATGATAATGTGCATCCAGCCGGAAGGTTGATCACCTAGAAAGAACTTATATTGGCCAAAGGCATAGACCAGGGTGTTTTTGACTCGTCTCCCCCAAGTTTTTGATGAGTAGTCTCGGCCGTCATCCGTACGAATGGCCCTTAATACGGCAAATCTGCCCCAAAGCTGGTAAGTAAAAAATCCAATTCCCGCAAGAAAGGCGAGCGTCCAAAGAATTCCAGTCATTACTGTCTCCGGCCAAAGATCCTAAAACAATGACTTAGGGTAGTAGACGCGCTGCCACTAGGCAATCGGGAGTAGGTCGGATCGCTGGCTTTCCCAAGCGGCCACCTTTTCTGCGCAGGCAGCTATTTTGGTCGTGTCGATATCGACCACAAGCATACCGGGGTCTTCTTTTAACTCGCCCTCTTTCTCTCCCCACGGGCCCACCACCAAAGAGTGGCCATAAGTGGCCTTTCCATCCCCTGTCGTTCCTGTTTGGCCAGGGGCTGCAATAAAAAACTGATTCTCGATGGCTCGGGCGCGAATCAAGGTCTCCCAGTGGGCCTGTCCGGTGGGCACGGTAAACGAGGAGGGCAGTACTACTAGATCGGCACGACGCTTTTTTAGGGCCCGAAAAAGTTCGGGGAAGCGAAGATCAAAACAGATGGAAAGTCCTACCTGCATGCCCGCAATCTCGGCCACTACGATATCGCTACCAGCTTCACAGTAACGGCCTTCAAAGTAATCAGTGTCGCCAAGGTGGGCCCTAAAGAGGTGAAGCTTGCGGTAATACGCCATCGGCACCCCTTCCACGGAAAAAACGGGAAGAAGGTTAAAATAGCGTCCCGGTGAACCAGGAACCGGTTCTCGCACGGTTCCTGGAATTAGGGCGATTTCATAGTCCTGGCTCCAGCGGGAAAACTTTTCAAAAATCGATTCAAAGTTTTCGGTGCTGGCAATGGCATCTGCCTGTGAGCCGATGAGATAGGCCATCTCCGGGAAAATAACGAGATAGGCGCCTGCTTGGGCCGCTTTTTTTACGCTTTTCTCCATCAATTCAAGATTTTCATTGAGATTGGCGCTTGATGTCATCTGAACCAGAGCAATTTGAGGCATTTTATCCTTCTTGGTTTGCCGGACTACTATCAACTTAGGTAGCTTGGTCGGCCTATGAAAACATTTTCTCTTTTCGTTGCAATCCTATTTCTTTTTGCCTCCTGCCAGACGAGCGGACCAACATCCTCGTTGGGCCAGGCTTCGGAGGGTGGCTACAAGGCCAATTACTATTCTGAGGCCCATATTGATTTTGCCAAATGGAAAAGAGAGGCCACCTGTTGCACGTCACGGGGGCGGCAGGCGGCGATTGCTTCTGGGGGAACGAACTCTTCGAAAGCTGGCATCGAGATATCTAAGGCTGGGGGAAATCTAATTGATGCCTCAGTGGCCACGGCGTTTGTTCTTGCCGTTGAAAACCCCTTCTCCTGTGGCATTGGCGGCGGAGGTTTTCTCCTATTTCGCAATCATAAAGGATCCTCGTTTTTCTATGATTTTCGTGAGACTGCCCCGATTAAAGCAAGCCGGCGGATGTTTCTCGATGCCCAGGGGATGATCATTGCGGGAAAAAGTACCGAAGGAGGGGCCGCCGTCGGAGTTCCTGGTTTTGTAAAAGGGCTTTATGAAATTCACAAAGCACACGGGACGATGCCCTGGGCAAAAGTAATCCAGCCAGCCATCAGGTTGGCGGAA
>JAYVQZ010000125.1:0-2588 GCA_043776735.1 Deltaproteobacteria bacterium
GGCCAACGGTCGCTTAAACCGCTCTGGGTAAAGGATGCACAAGGCAAATGTGAGCAACGGCAGCAGCGAATAACTCCGCGCCACCACGCCGTATTGATAAAAAAGAAAAAAGCTAAACGGAAAGAGAAGGCGAAAGAGGAGAGGGAGGGGGGCCCGTTGCCAAAAAAGAATTCCACCAAATACGGATAGGGCTGCCGACACATAACCCAGTCCGCTGTAGGGCATCCCGAGCCCTATAGGAACTCTTAGCAGCAGGTACCAAAGGCAGGGGTGCCCCTCATACCGCAGCCGGTTGGCTAAAAGGTCTAAAAGAGAGCTATCTCGGGCCAAAAGCCAAGCCTGCGCCTCATCAAACCACGGTTCGTGGTGAGGGGTTATCCAGAGAAAGATAATGACAAGAAGCGTTGTGGGGACAAGCACCTGGGCAAGTTGTCGAGGGGAGGAGGCGATCCTCATTGGCTTCTCCTAGAATGCGGGAATTCTTCTACATTAATCAATTAGTTGAAAAATTCCGAAGAGATTCTGAGGTTCCGATGTTTCTGCGGCAAAAACTTATTTTTGCTTATCTATTCTCCGTGCTGGCCATTGCTGTGGCATTTGGTGTGGTGGCAAGCGTTGCCGTTAAAGAGACCACGACTCTGCATGTCAACGAGGTCTCGGAAGCCGCTCTGGATTCACTAGCGGCAGAACTAAAATTAGAGGTCAAAAATCGAATCGATTCTATCCAAAGCCTTCTTTTAGCTGAATTGTCGCGTGGGAAGAATGCAACCGCCCGTGATTCTTTTATTGGTTTGCCGTTAGATGCCCAGAGTGAACTTTTTTCTGCCCGCCTATTTCGAAAAATAAATGGGCAATGGCGTAACGAATCGAAGTTCGTTAATGAAAAACTTTTGTCGACGAGAAAACTCCCTGCTGACCTTCCCGATCGTTTAAAAACTTACGATATAAAAAACTACAAAGGCGACGGTGTGACCTTGCTAAACCGGTCGCTAGTGGGCACCGTAATTAATCAGGCTCAGGATGCCTTGGTTCTTTCTCTGATAATTCCTGGAACGTTGATCGGAGAAAAAGCAGAGTCGACGGTTGTTATCGGTGATTTTCTTCAAGATCGGATTCGACAGATTGTTCTGCGTGAAGGGCGAGGCGAGCTCTTCCTAATGGGGTCGGAGGGTTCCCTTCTCATTCATCCCTCCATTCAGCTTACGGCAAAGTACGCCGAGTTGCCCTTTGAAGACTTCGCCCAGCCTGAGTTGCTAAATCCTCCGTCCTTGTCGAGTTTGACCAACCTTAAGGTTCACCGTGATCAACTTTGGGCACGTTCGGGGAAAATGGGGTTAAGTGGCGTCGTGGGAGTCGTCTCCTTTCCCCTAGAGAGTTATCTGGTGCCTTGGCTTCGGGCGAGTCAGAGAATTCTGGCGGCGTTAGGCGTAGTGTCGGCCATCTTCTTCCTCTACTTCCTCGCCTTTGGTGTGCGTTTGAAGATTCGATTGGCGCGAATGATTGAGTCCTGCAACAAGCTTGGCAATCCAAAGATAAAACCCGAATTTGAAAAAGGGGACGATGAGCTTGGGGCTTTGGGCAAACGCCTAAATGGGGTTTACGATCAGTTTCGCAATTACCTGGCCGAAGCGGTGCAGATCGCCAAAGAGCAAGACGTCAAAGTTACCGACCAGCTGTTAGAAAGCACAAGCTACGGCATCTCGCCCATCACCACTTTGGCCGTAGACACGGATCTCTTTGTAGACCGCTGCAGGGAACGGCCAGGTTACTTTGGGGAAACCGTTTGGTGGGGGCAATGGCTTGGACTTTTTGTAGGTAATGCCACCTCCCCTGGCTTTGCTGGCTCATTAACCGCCACTGCCGCTCGTTCGGCGCTGCTCTCCTTTGCGCAAAAGAGCAACGAGCAGAGCCCCAATCCTGCGGAAATTTTGGCTCGTATCCATCAAGTCTTGTTGGCCAGGGGGAATGGGGCTTTTGGAGTGGCCGCCTTTTTGTGTTTTGTGAATTTAGAGACCGGGGAGATTCGCGTCTCCTCGGCAAACCAACGGGGGCCCTTGTTGCTTCACCGAGTAAGAGGAAAGGTGGAAGACCTTTCTCTAGAAGGCTCGTGGCTGGGGCTTAAATCGCGCCCTAAATTAGGTGAGGCCCAGTATCAGATGGAAATCGGGGACTCTCTCCTTTTTTGCTCCTCGGGAATTTTTGATGCCACTGACTCTCACGGAAAGATTCTGGGGGATTCGGGCATCTCGCGGATACTGGTGGAAGGTCGGGAAAAGAGTATCGATCTTCTTAAAGAAAAAATTGCGGGCGCGTTTCGAAGCCACCTGGGTGAAATGGCTTTGACGGACGATGCCGTATTTTGGCTGGTTCAGTGGAAACGGCGCCTTTCTGAAGTGGCCCCTCCAATGGGCGGTAAGAAAGACCCTGAGATCTTGTGGAAGCAAGAAGAGAAAAATAACACGATCTCGATGGTGCCCGAATTCGGCCAGGAGGAGGCGGTGCGCGATGCGTTAAATTTTGATGCAAAGGAAATTCATGGGATTACCGAAGAGAAAACAGAGTCCAACAGTAAAAAAGTCGCTTAGGGG
>JAYVQZ010000126.1:0-10048 GCA_043776735.1 Deltaproteobacteria bacterium
ATCATCGGAAGCAGACGTAGCCATGCATCCCAAAGAGAGAAAAAAGAACAGAATGAAAAGAGGGAATTTTAAGCTCATAGGAACATTGGAGTTGGGAAACTTTTGGAGCTTAGTCTTTCAGCTTTCCGTCGGTGCGTAAAGGCGCTTCACCGTTTGTGACCTTCGCAATAGAAGGGGTTTGAGAAGCGGAGCCCAATAAGCGCACTGCCGAGCCCTTCCCCCTGTTTGCCATGGCGCGTCCAGGCTTCTTCTTTTTGGCTAAAGTTTTCTTTTTGGAGACGAAGAAATCTTTATCCAGCCCATTGTCTTCAGTTCCGCTTTTTTTGAGTAGAAGGGGGGTGGCCTCAAAACCGCGGGGCGATGTTAACGTTTCTGAGCCTGGCCGATGATGGGATGCTGATGCGGGGTCGCCCTTCTTTTCTTCTGAGGCAACTTGGTTCTGTTTTTCTTGGGCGTAATTTAACTCAGACTGCCAAGGGGCAGTGTGGAAATTCGTAACTGGCTCCTGGGGTACCGTTGGTTTGGGATCTGAATTTTTTTCCAGTTCCGCCGTTGGCTTTTTTGGCGTGACGTAATCGGCAAAGGAGGTAAGCTCTTTTTGAAGAGGGCTTAGCTCCGTCTTGGAATCACTATTTCCGTGAGTTTTCTGACCTTGGGCGTTCTGAGCTTTCTTGGTCTCGTCGCTGACCACGATGACTTTATTCTCATCCACGCCGGTTTTTATCTTAGGGGCATCGGCCGCCTTGGGCGCCCGATCGGTATCTCGCATTTTATCCGCAGATTTCTTATTTTCCTCTGAGCTCTTTTGGTTGGCGTCTATTTGCTGTTTGAGTTGATTGGCTTGCTGCTGCTCAGCCAGGGCCCGCTCTCTTTCCCGTTGGGCTGCTGCGGGATCGGTGCTCTGCAATTCATCCGCTTTTTTTCTGGCCTCTTCGGCTCGGCCTAAATGCCCAAGCATCGGCGGAGTGAGCTGTTTTTTAGTTTCCTTGCTCCCTTGGTTTGCGGCCTCTTCGGCCTGCTGGCGGCGATCTGGCGTTGGTGTTGGCGAGGGGGAGGGTGTGATAGCCAAGGTGATTTGCGCTAAAAAGACAATGGCAATTGAAATGAGGTTTAGTCTTAGCTGCTCAATCACGCGGTTTCCCCCCAATCTATTAACAATGCATAGGCAAAGCCAAAAACGAGCGCTCAGAGGCCAGAGGAAAGTGACTAGGTTTTATCCATGGTCAGGGGAAGAAGGCAGGGCTGCGAGCGTTTTCAGTCGACTGAGACTCCCAGGCCTTACGGCCTGAGAGATCATAAGTTTATGGTTAGTCACAAGTCGCCAAGCGACGAATTTAAGGGCGGACGAGGAACTCAACGTCTTTATCTGGGTGATAGCGAATGCTCATCAGAGTGAATCCTTTGCTTAGATGCACTTCACCAATCTCCACTTTCTTTTCCGAATAGCCCAAACCGACGGTGGCAAGAAAACTGGCGGTCTCGCCCTTGTCCGTTTTGAATGGAACGGCAACTAAATAAGAAAAAGCGCTCCCATTATTGAAAAGGAGCACAGCGCCAGCCTCTTTTTCGGCCAGTGTCGCTCTCATTTCCGAAAGCTGCTGAATCTGTTCTTTGAGACCGTCTGCAGCCTTGGCTGGTGACTTAAGAGCCAACTTTACTTGGGCAAGCACCTCTTGGGTGGCGATTGAGTTTCCCTGCTGAATCTTTGTAGGTGCGGGTTGGGCGATCGCGGCTATGCCGATGGCAAGAAGAGAGAGGGCGATCAATATTTTTGTCAAAACGAACTCCTTAATCACTAAATGAAAAGGGGGAGTAACACTGCGCGTTGTCTCTGGCAATCTCGCAGCTATTTTTGCTTTGGGCGGAGGCTGGGCTGAGGGGAACCGCTTGTCCTCTTTGTGGGATACCTTCTTACTTAAAAAAGTTTCGAAGCTGTCCCCCTAATCGTTTACCGAGGCAGTTGGCGCCAGGTCATGGTCTGAGCCGAACTCAAGCAGGCACGAACTCGATTTCCCCATTCGGGGTGCGAGGGATCTGTGATCGACTTCCCGCAGTCGGGTCCGCTTTCGTAAGCGGAGGTCGACGTGGAGGTAAAGTCCCCCACCGCAGTGCGAGTAAAGCCAGAGAGGGAGCGGTCTTGAAGGCCATGGCAGTTGGTATAAGCGGCGTCACAGTTCCACTCGCCATTTTTAAACGAATAACTGGTTCGAGTTTTCGTGTAATCGGTAAAGAACTGGTACAGATCAGAGCTTCCCCCACCGGCGGCAATGCGGCTGCGAGCATCGAGAACACTCCCATCGGCGCGGAAGGCAAAAGAAGTGATGGAGACGTTTTTGAAATTGATTGTTCCGCTGCCGTTGCCAGTTACATTCGCGGAAGTTGTCGATGAAGCGTAAGTTTCTGCAGTAGGTAGCGCTTCGCCTGCGGTCGTGGAGAGCCAAACAAAAATCGGGACGTACCCCATACCGAAATTGGGGCTCCCATCCGGGAAGAAGGAGGTGAGTGCCTGGCCATTGTTGTTGCTCCAAACAAACGGCGAAAGGGCGTTCGTATTGGTACCCCCTACCGTAGTGCTGCCGTCGTAACAGCTAACCAGGTAGGAAGGATCGAAGAGCACTGCCAGCGTTAAGGCGGATCCTTTAGTCACCGTGTAGCTGCCGTCCGTTTGCGCCATAGTGTCGTTATTTCCACCAGCGGCGCTTTTTGCCGTGCTGATCTCAGCGAAGGGGTAGGCGTAATAGTCGTAGTCACTCGGTAGGGCGGTCGGACCGAGCGGCACTTTTACAATCCCAGCCGCCGACGTATAGACGAGCTGTGTGGCCGTTCGGCAAAAAGCCTTGATGCCGTAGGAGTTTTTATAACGAACCTTCAGAGCATTGTAGCTACCAGAGTTAATGGAAGCATTCTCATTGATGGGAAGGTTATTGCTAGTCCCTGGGGCGATAATGACCTCTTTGCCCCCGTCCCAGGAAATGATGTCGCTCTCAGTGCTACCTTTAATTGCTTGCAAGCGAGTTAACGTGAGCTTGATGCCATCGACCTTGGCGTAGGCATATTCCGTGGTGCTTAGCGGGGCATCTGACGGGACCGAGCGGCCCTGGGAAACTCCTCTTCGAACGACGGCTGTGGAAATGGAACCTACTTTGACACCGACGCTAGTATCTCCACCGCTACTTTTACCACAATGAGAAAGTAAGGGGATAACTGACAGTAATAACCCGTAATAGAGTGATCGTTTCATGAAGTCTCCTCGATGTATTTTTTGGGGAAAGCGCAAATTGAAGAATTTTATTTTACCATTCCTCTGCCGGACTCGCTCGTAGGTTGCCGTTTATTTCAAGGTGACGGTTACGGGTAGGGCTTAGCGCGGCGCCCCATAACAAAACTAATCCAATTTCCCTTCTTCTCCGAAAAGAAGGGGAATGTTTTTAACTTAGGATCACGCTCATGTTGGGCTGATTTTTAGGAGGACTCTGTGAATAAATATGTTTCTCTCTCGTTAACGATTGGGCTGGTAGTTGCCGCCGTGATGTTTAACCAAGGGTGTGGAACGTCATCTGCGGTTGCTGCATTGTCGTCAAAACACGATGCCACTTACGTGGGTACGGGATCGGTTTGGAACTGGGCACTAACTGCGGCAGGGACTTTCACCGCAACTAAAAAGGCAACTACTGCTTCCACGACGGCTAGCCTCGTGATCACCGGTACGTACGAGACCTTCGCTACAGGTTTCTATCAGTTTACTGTAGGAACCGCCACGAGCCCAGACACAACCGAGAACGCAAATCTTCCCGCTGCTGGTACTAAGGCCGAAGGATTCGCAATTCCCGGAGTCATTCTATTAGTAAAACCTGGCGACGGAAAACTGCTGGCCATGCCAATCGTCTCCACAACCTGCCCCACGGCGGCCACGTCATTTAACTGGGTTCAAGCCAGTCCAGGCGCAAGGGACAATACCGGAGTGGCCAATTTGAGTTTAGAGGCGCTATGGGGAAATGCATCATTACCAGCGGCCGCAGGTAGTGTGACTGGGGCTAAATTCATATTAGATGGAACCGTAACTACTGGTCAGACTTACACGACCACCACCGGATGCACGAATGGCGTTTTCTCAATGACCGACGGATTTATTAACATGACGTCCGCTGGGGTCGGCATTGTGAAGAATGGAAATTCTGATAATAAAAATGACATCGTTGCTCTTCCCAAAGATGCGACCGCCACTATGGATACGCTTCGGAGCAAGACGTTCGTTGGATTGGTCTTCTCAAAAAGTGGAAGCAGCAGTTCAAATATCCGTCCAGTGAATGTCACGTTTCCGGCTGCAGGCGACGGGACTTATGCCATGTATAGCGATGTTGCCACAGGGACGACTTCGGACACAGGGGCGATTTCACTGGTCGAAACGGGAACAGGCGAAAAAACCGGATTCGTAAAAATGCGTGCGGGCGCCACAACGGATCTTAAAAATCCAACAATGTGGGCGGCTGTCGTGAGCAATATTGGTGGTAGCGGACGGACATTCTTCTTCGCTTCGGGCGCGAACGTCGTAAATGCGTCTGGCGCGGCCAACGATCCGTTTGCTGTCATTGCCGTTGCTAAATAACGGGTTTCTTTCATAGATTAATTTTAAGCCCCCTGTATCGAGAGGTTCTCTCGCTACAGGGGGCTTTTGATTTCAATTGGTTTACCCTGAGATAAAATACGGATGTTTATTGTGCGATCACAAAGGAGGCGCGGCGATTTTTTCCCCATGCCGCTTCGTCGTGCCCAGGATCCATGGGTCGCTCTTTGCCGTAGCTAATCGTAGAGAGCCTGGTCGCCGCGACACCAAGCTTTTTCAACTTATTGCTCACGGCTTTAGCGCGACGTTCGCCCAGTGCTAAGTTGTATTCCACTGTGCCTCGCTCATCGCAATGCCCTTCTACTTGGACTTTCACCGTGGGATTGTCCCTTAGGTAATTTGCGTTTTCTTTTAGCGCAGCATTCGCCTCGGGCGAGAGTACTGAACTATCAAAGGGAAAAAAGACCATCTGGAGCTCTTTCGAGGGAACTCCTTGGTCGCCAGCTCCGGCAATAGCGTCGTCGGGAAGGGGGGCTGCGGCTTCACCGGAAGGGGAAATAAAGGCATCGTCACCTTCACTCTTCACCCCGGACTTTCCACACGAGGCCAGTAAGGCCATCGCAAGAAACAGTCCCAAAAATGAGGTGAGGGTTCGCTTATGGCTTCTGATGAGGCGTTGTTTCATAGCTGTAGGTCCTTTATTTCTTTAATTTTATCTCAAATGACGCCATTTGCGAAACCCTAGTCGCAAATAGGTGACTCAATGAGTCATCAACGCAATTCAAGACCTGGTGCGAAAAAGCCGAAAATGAGAATGGTGAGGCCTAAGATGAAATGGTTTGGTTCCCTATCAATTTTGGCGATCTTAAATGTGGCGCCTACAGCATGGGCCAATCGAGTGCTCTCGGTGACCTCCAATGGGGAGCAGGTCACATTGACTAACGAGGCAACCTCCAAGCGCTGGCAACTCAATGAATCCCTCTGCCTTTTTAAAGCGGATACCGAGTTGGCCTGCGGATTTGTCGGACGGCTTACCGAAACCAACCTCGTGGTTAAAATAGAAAGCCGCGACTACAAAATTTATCCAGGAAACGACGTGCAACTGCGACGAGAAACTCGTCACCCCTCCTCAGCGGCCACCTCTGAAATGGCGGTTGCAAAGAACAATCCGCGGTTTGATGTCAGTTTGGGGCCTGTTGCTGGAAACAATTACTTTTTTCCGCTCGTACCGACCTTGCAATTTGCTCCCACAAGAACCTTTTCGCTGGGGGTTGATTTCCGTTGGGCAAGATTTATCAATGCAGGAGTTACTGCAAGATGCGTGGGCTTTATGGCTACGTTGAATTATTTTCATACGCACTACGCGTTTCGGGGCCTAACTTTTTCTCTGGGTGTGGGCATGTACAGCTTAAATGTAAGTGATGCCACGTCATCGGCATCGACAACCCCCTTGGCGGTTCAGGCGTTGGTCGGATGGCGAGGAAAACCTCACTGGGGTCTTGGAGTGGACATTGGTCTCGCCGGTGGCTTGCAATACGTGGCGGCCAAATCAACCGTCTCTAGCTTTGTGAATGAATTTCGAGGCCTGCTCCCCGTGGTCGCCCTCTACTTGGGATACAGCTTTTAGGAGAATGTAGTGAAATTGTTGCGGCTTGGATTATTTGAAGTGGTTCTTCTCATCGCGCTGCTAAATGGGTGTGCGACCACCCGCAACTACGAGCGCTATTTGGATCAATGGGTAGGAAAAGACCGCCAAGAGCTGGTAGGGAAAATGGGGCAGCCCGACAGGATTCATTCTTTTGTCGACGGTAAAAAAGCTTACGAATACCGCTTTAAAGATGTCTACGGGGGAACCAACACCTCGACCCGCGAAACCAGTGCCATTCCCACCGGCTGTACCACATTCTTCTTCATCGATCCTGAGAGCGGGCAGGTGCTTTCCTGGAAATGGGTGGGAGATGGATGTTTGGCCAAGTAGTTTTTTTTGCGACGAACTTTTAGCCGCTATTTTTGCCCTTCGTTGCCTAACCTTCAAAGATCCTTTCTGAAATTTGTCTTTTTCTAAAAATGGGGTGCCGCTTGGTTCTATTCAGAGAGCCAACCCTCCGATTTCTCAGAAATATAAATTATCAATTGTGCGTTCGAAAAAAAGATTGTCAGGTGTCACTGACAAATACACTTGCAGAATACGTCGACAAGTTTTTCAGCGGGATCGCAAAAAACTCTTGAGTTCCTGCCGCTTGGCAATGGCAAAACTTGAAAAAATGAAAAAGTGGCACCGGCGCTGCAGTCTTAAACACGGGGTTTAAGAGTCGTCCTTTTTTTGCCGATACCTTCCTAGGGGAGTCATTGCTATGAAAGCTGTTCGTCTGTGGGGTACGTTGCCAAAGCCATTCTGGTTCTCGGTCTTTTTCCCTATAACGTTGTTGCTAACGGGTTGCGACATGGGGCTTCTCTCCATGTGGAAAAAGCAAACCCCAGGGGTCAACACTCAGTCACTGGGATCGGGCACCGGAGCCGCTTCCGGAACAACCACCGGAACAACCACCGGAACGAGCACCGGAACGAGCACCGGAACGAGCACTGGAACGAGCACTGGAACGAGCACCGGAACCGGCAATACCGTAAGCACCCTTGGGTTAAGCGGACCTAGTCCCATTCAAAAGTCGGACACCCAGTGTTGGGGTCCTTACACGTTAACGCTCATCAGAACGGGAAACCCAAGTCTTGACCAGTATGCTCAAAATTTTGATTTGTTGGCTACCGGTGGCGCTATCGTTTCCACCGCGAGCAGTTGCCAATCTCCCGGCTGGACGAGATTGAGAGTCGATGTGGGTCAAACCAGCGGCTCTTTCTATCTGAAGGTTCCCTTGGCTTCTACCGATTCTACTATCTTCGTATCGGGAACCGATTTCGATTTGGCAGCTGGTGGGCTCTATATTCAGAATGCTCCCTTTCCGGTCACCATCAGCAATTCGTCCACTCAACCTCTTTGGCCTCCCAATGGAATTTCATTAAAAGTTCCGACAGGAGTAAATTGGGAAGTTGGGCAATGCATTGGTTTGAGCGTTCAACTTCTCTATAACGGCCAGCCAGCCATGCCCACGGCGGAAAACAGTAGCCGCCAGATCTTTGTTACCCAATCCCCCTCCGACATGGGCGCTGCTATTGATACCTTTTTTGACAGCAGCGGTGGCTGCGATGATTTAACCAAGATCACCGGCACCAGCCCCTCCTTTACCATTCCTACCGGCCTTTCCGGTCGCGCTATTTCATGGAAGGGATTTAAGGCCCCACGAAACGTCACCCTCACCGTAACCGATGGTATCAATGCGATGACCAGTACGGTGACCTTGAGCATGCGACCAACACTTCCCGTGTTTGTGGCGGTTAGCCCGAATCGATCCGATCAGCGCGCTGGCGATTGTGTCGCTTTCTCCGCCGGGTTTCGTGACAGTTACGGAAACCCTTCAGGTTTTCCAGGGGCGGTTCAGTACATTAGCCTAGCCGGTCTTCCCACAGCCCCAACTCAGCCAGAGAGTCTTTTTACCGACGGTCCTACGGCGACTTCGGGTGGCTGCACCAATGTCCTTTCTTCGCATACCGTATCGGTGGGGCCTCCTCCTAACGGCACCTATGTGTCTTCAGACTCTCCATTTTTTGTGAAGATCAATAAAGTCATTTCCTCAAGTTTCTATACGCTCACGCCTACGTCAGGTCAGACGACCCCAGAATCGGCCCATATTTATTTGCAGCCTAGTGATGCGGATCTTTTAGTCATTGATGGACCCATCGCCCCCACTGCTTTTGCCGGTACCTGTGTGAATTTTAATGTTCATGCCGCAGATATGTGGGGCAATACGTTGACCACAGTAAACGGGCCCATACCGGTTACTTTTAGAGAAGATGGCGGCAATGGAATGGTTTACAAAGGAAAAGACTGTGAGAGCACCGCGCCTTCAAATCCGGGTTTCCTTACCGACAACTCAACGTTGTCGGGAGCCACGACATCGCTTTGGTTTTCGTACCGCGACACCGTGGCCCATCCAGTGAAATTTACTGCTCGCGCCACAGGGTTTGCCGACGGGAGATATCCCATCCCTCCTTGGTTCCATATTCAGGCAGCAGAGCCTAAGGAGTTTGTGGTTCATACTCCACCGGTTATGCCGCGGGCTGGAATCTGCAGTGGGGCCACTCGGGCCAACGGCGGTTCAAACGATGGCATTACCGGAGATGGCAGCATCAATTTTGAATTTGAAGATCAGTTTGGCAATCTCACTACGCTTCGTTCGACTGCTATTTCAATCGGAATTGTTGCTGTGAAATTCCGCGATTCTGAGATCGATCCCAGTGCGGCGGTACCTCCCAAGGTGCCGCGAGTTTATACCGATGCCGCTTGCACGCAAGAGATCGTGGCTCCCCAAGGCGCCTACAACAAAGTTAAATTTCTTCGCTACATGAATCTGCAAAGCACCGGCCAAAAGTTCTGGTTTAAGCATGAGGTGGCCGAACATGTGGATCTACGCTTCTTAGCGCTGGCCTCCTCTCCCCCCTCTCCCACCATTGTGGCCTCCCCCTATCTTTTACCTTTTGAACCAAACATTAACTCAACCATGGCTGGGTTAGACGTCTCTGCGGGACTTCCGACCAAAATGAAGTTTGTTGGAATGCCAACGACGCTTCAGGTGACGGCGGGGCAGTGTAGTGCGCCGGTCACGGTGGGACTGTACGATGCCTTTGATAATAAATCCTCGTTGATTTCGGGAATGCCTTCGTTGCCAGTAACTTTGGATTCCTCAGCCGCTCCTTCTGGCGGCGCGGTTGCTGGTGACATCCCGCAGTTTTTTGCGGCAAATAGCAACGGCGCCAATGGGTGTGCTTCTGCAGGGAATTTAAAAATAAACTCGGTAACCATTCCCACACTTGGTCAGAGCCAAGTGTTCTACATGCAAAAGAACAACGCGGCAGATTTTGTAATAAAGGCGTCGGCTGCCGTAATTTCTGGGACTGCTAGTACGATATACCAGGGTGCTTCCGTCTCTGCGGGGGCCGCAGTCCGTCTGGATTGGACGCAAGACGGGGGCAGTTCAATCGCCGGGCGTTTGGGAGAAGGGATTGCCCGTTTTTGCGGCCCTCTCGACCGCACTACGTTGCAAACCAGCGCAGCGGGTTACCAAGTGTCCACTCAAGATGCTTTTGGCGGGGCCGGGCAGGGCAACAGTGCGGCAGTTCCTAGCGCTACTAAGGTTTACTTAAAGGCACGGGACAATGTCACTCAAGGCGAGGCCACCGACATGGTGTTCTACTCGGACATGACGTGCGCCACTCCTTTGCCAAAAGAGAACAACGTTCCCTATGTCACTATTCCAGCGGGAGCTAGGCTGAGCCCGTCATTTTGGGTAAGCGGTACCGTCAAACGTTCTAACGAAATGTGGACCTACTCCGATCGTTTGGTCGGACAACGGATCACTCATCACATCAACC
>JAYVQZ010000127.1:0-2576 GCA_043776735.1 Deltaproteobacteria bacterium
CGGACATCCTGGTGGCGGACATCCTGGTGGCGGACATCCTGGTGGCGGACATCCTGGTGGCGGACATCCTGGTGGCGGACATCCTGGTGGCGGAACGCACGGCGGACATGGAGTGCATCACCCGACGCATCCGATCCACGTGACGCATCCTGGTCACACGGTTCCTCATACCAAACCAAGTCATTGGTCTAATTCTTATTCGAGCCATAACCTCAACCATGCCAAATCGTTTTACGGTGGCAAAAATTGGGGAGCTCACACCAAGAATTATATCGGTGGAAAGAACCAATGGTTCGTGAACAAGTATTACAGCCACTTAAATGGTTGCTATAACCACTTCCGGCCATACTACGGGAATAATGCCTTCCGGTTCTATTACAGCAGCTGGTTTAACTTTGGATTCTGCGGTGGGTTTTATTACCCCGTACGTCCTTGGTACGGCATTCACCAGTACTTCTATTATCCAACGATCTATTGGCTCTACAATGACATCGGACAAAATGACATTCCTTACTACCAAGAAGCTTATGGTAGCGAGTATGCGTCTTGCCCAGTTCAAGCCAATGAATACGCTCGGGTATACTTCCCGACAGATGTGATGCGCGACCTCGGTATGGAAATCAGCGGCCTCTCTCCTGCGGTTCAGTGTAACTTCCGCACGGCGATGTCACTGGCAACCAAAAACCTACAAGCGCAGATCTCTGAGATGATTGCAGCAAGCTTCACGTTTGGTGAGTACGAAATCGTCGTCAACCACTACGAGAATCTGCAGAATCAATCGATCGTCGTCGAAGGCTTTGTGGATCAACAAGATCTGCACGTTGCCTTCAAGGCAGTCCTTGATCTCATCAATCCGGCACAAACGTTGGTCTTCTTGCCTAAGACGCAAGAGCCTACTGCTGCCGAGTTGAACTTGCTCGACAACATGAATCAAAAGATTCGCCTTCTTGGGGGAGATCCCAACTCGGTGGCTCAAGAGCCTGAAGCGTTTAAACCGTAATTAAATAGGGTCTGAGATTCTCAGACCCTGTTTTTCAAAACAAGACAGAGCCTTCGTGGCAACACGAAGGCCCTGTTATTTTTAAAACGTTAAGAATCTAACAAATCAAACTGTTTTAGTTAGTTTCAGCGGCCTGCACCTCAGCGTTTTTCTCAGCCCACTCTTTTTCAAGACGCGTGACTCTTTGCTGATACTCCACGGTTCTAAGATTAGTCTCGGTCAATGCCTTTTGGGTTTCGTAGGATTCCTGCTCAAATTGAATCAGTCCGATGTCCTGCGAACTTTTCAAACCCTGCCCGTGGACCGCTCTGGCCTTTTCTAATTCATAATTAACCAAAGACAGTTTCATGTTCTGTTCGGCGGCTTTGGTAGCCGCTTCGGCTAACTGCACTTTTGCTTTTTCCAAATCCTGTCGCGCTTCAGCAGCCTCTAATACCGCCCTTGCAGCCTCGACATTTTTTCCGGCCGCCTTCGCCTTTTTGTTTGCCATATCCAAAGCATCATTGGCGGAGCCTTGATTCTTTAATGCCTTTTCTTTCTGCTCCTGAGCATCTTCCCGCATCAACCCAATGCGAGCTATCTTCTGCTGTTGAATTTCGGGAAGGCGATAAACCAGTTCCTCCTCCACCCGATGCTGCGGACCAGACGACGAACAACCGGCCAATAAAGCGACTGCTGTGACTATCGTTTTTTTCATGAAGCTCCCTTTTATTAAGGGGCACAAATACCACATCTAAAAGAAGGGATGTAGCCCCAGCGTATCGAGCAAAAACAACCCTGACTAAAAAGACTAATTGTATTGAAAAAACATGCCGATAAGTCCTAGTGGAAACTCAGGCAAAACCTCTCTCTGACATATCAAAATTAAAATGCCCAGCCTGCCAGGCATCTTTAATTAACACCCACGCTAGTGACATCGGGACCCGACTTGGCTGTCCCACCTGCCATAGCATTTCATTAAAGCCTGGAGATCTCTCTAAATTTTCTTTAACCAAATTTGATATCCCGGGATTGAATTGGATAAAGGCAAAGCAGTCGACACTGAACTGCTGTTACTGCCCGGGAACGTTACTCTGGAAAGTGACTTACTCGGAAGCGGTTCCTGAGGAAATTCGTCTTTGCCAATCTTGCGATCATCTTTGGCTCAGTCACGATGGGCTCGGCAAGATTCGCCGCAGTCACCTAAAACTAACCAACCCCAATGCCTCCCAGGAGTTGTTTGATCCCCAAGTGGGAAACGTTGGATTCTATGTGTTTGCCGCGGCAATACTTTTTGCCATGACTGCCGATTACCTTTCCTTTCTCTCTCCAGTACTAACTTTTTTTGATTCTCAGATTCACAATTTGGGGCATGCCATGGTCTCTTGCTTCACTGGCGTCTTACTTTTACCCAAACGCCTACCAGCTCCCGCCCAACTTCCCAAAGGCCTCGTAGTTGCCGTCGTCACTGCTAGCTTAGTGACTTGGCGCTTTATCGGAAGCCAACAGGGCCTTAAGATATTTACGTGGTTTTTTACTGCGCTCGTACCTTTACCTGCAATTCTCACGTTCCTGGTGCCAGAGGTTACAGGTCAGT
>JAYVQZ010000128.1:0-2564 GCA_043776735.1 Deltaproteobacteria bacterium
GCTTGCTTCGGTTCGAATTAATGAGAGATCAATGCCCGCTTCGGAGCGGGCATTGATTTTACGGTTTGGGCAAAATCTGGAAAATTGCCGTACTAGACGCTCGCAATTTTCTGGCGAGAGTTCTAGCCCACCCAACTAGGGATGATTATCTAGGCCCGAGTTTGCCACCACACGGAAGAGTTCGGGGAATGTCCTTCGGGCGTAAATCGAATCGCGTTCCAAGCGCTGTCCCAGCCTGCCGCGCTAATTCACTCGGAAAGTAGATTTCTCGTAATAGGATCGAGACTTTTTACTCCTGCGCCGAATTTACCAATTGCTTCGCGGTGTTTTTCCAATTCGCTATATGGTAGGTACCTGACCGATATCGAACTACCGATCTTTATTGCGGGTCGGTTGAGCTGCCCCCGCACCTCATTCTCCCGGTCATCGGGTGCCACTATGAAAAGGCGGCTAAGGCCGTTCCCTGCTGCTGCGTGGGCAAGATCATGAAGCCGCAAAATCCCCGAATAAATGGATGTGGAATGCTCAACCTCAAACGCTGCCACCACCTGCGAGCCGTCTGCATCAATCCAAAGCACATCGATAAATCGAGTGCTATCGTTCTCTGCCGAAAGAAGTTTTGGGGGGAGCATCTTTAAACAGTAGTCGCCCAACTTTCCTTCCTCATACGGTCGCGAACGATCGTTTGCGGCAATCCAAATTTGAAATCCTAATTTGATTCCCAGATCGCGTAGCCAACCTTGAAGTACGGTATGCGTGATTTTCTCATCTTTTTCCGACTTTTTTCGAGCGGCGATGCCATCTCGCGTTTTAGTCAAATTTATCTTCCATTTTTCGGCCCCTAAGGAAGCTCTGGTGGTGGGTAGTTGGTACCTTCCCTTGCCCAGGTCAAACAGGAAACCGCCGATGGCGCCCAGGTCATTTGAGAGCTGGGACTGGTGCCCTCTGTTGAGATCCAGAATCCCTGAGCGAAGGGTCAAGAATTCGTCCCAGCGTCCAAGCTTCACCTTCGCTCCCGTTAAATCGTTGTAGCCTTTCACGATGGCGGTATTGAACGGCTGGACCAACGTCGGGTGCAAGAAATACATCAGGTTCGCCGCGGCAGGGCCAAGGCCTTTAATTTTTTGGTTGTCCAGGACCTCAATTGCTTGGATTAGCTCAGGCTCCCTATCGTAGCACAGGCAGGTATCAAGAAACTTTCCGAACGCGTGTTGGTTAGCAGGATTTTCGTATATATCAGGTATTCTCAATTTTGGTTTCCAGAGAAAGGCATGATCGGCTCCTTTGAATATTTGTTTTTGCTCGGCTATGGATTTGACCACCACCTCGAGAGAGGAGCCCCGATATAAATTTCCAAACGTCGCAAGTTTGATTTCGTCGACCACTCGGCCGAGACCGGTCCGGATTGACCGGAAGTTTTTCAGCCGTTCTTCCCACAGAAACCACGTCGAGTAGGTAGAGGCGGGATCCTGCCGCCAGATCTCGATCAACTCATCAAATTTTCCCATCCCGTATTTTAAACGGAATAACGACGTTTACGGTAAGGTTTAGTTTCGGGTAGCTAGGCTACCGGGGTGTGTCACACGGCGTATTCACTGCATCCAGTGACTGCAAAGTTTTAATCTTAAAAAGTGACAATTTACGTCCGGCATTGCGTGCACTTTAGGTATTCGGTATTACGGCTGCCTCGGGCGCCTGTCTTAATACGTCCGTCTTTGGCTTGTCTCGTGCAAATTCAATACAAATGGACCCATGTAAGACTTTTCAACCCTCTTTGATTTCCACCTGTTTGTTATCGATATTCTTATTAGCTACTTCAAGGCCTGCACACGCCCGCGTGCAAGCGCTGTGTGGCCCCTTAACGCCAGGCCGCTTCGCATGGCCCGCCCTTTACGAGCCATTCATGAATCCGCGCCGGGCAAAACCGGACAAGCCGACCCACTTTCGCGTACGGAATGCGGTCGTCGGCATGCACGAGTTTAAAAACAAGCCGTCTTAAGCACTTTTTCTCGCGGGCAACGTCATCCACGTCCTAACAGAAAGTGCTGATGCACTTCCTTAACCATTTCTAACTGAGCAGAATTTAGAGAGGGAAAAGAGAGGGATAGAATTGGAGAGAGCTGCTCAACGTTGCTTACTGACGCTTAAAGAAGATCACTCGGTTATCGTCGACAGAATCATTCTGCAGCTGATTTTGTTAATGTTCCCCACCTCCAATATACTTCCAATAATTCCAATAGTTTGAGATAGAAAGCCCCGTCCGAATCGGACGGGGTAGACGTTCTTTTACGTCGATAACTATTGGAGGTTGGCCTTGGGCTATTACGTTCGGTTTTTGCGGGAAAAGAAGAAGGCTCCTTACTGGAAATTGCAGTTCATATCCTACCGAAAGCGGGATGCTGCGAACGCCGAATCGAAGCGGCCAAAGAAGGAATGTGATGTTGGGAAAGAGCGCTGGCGAGACCTCGGTTTTCGGCCTTCGATGTCCATTGAAGAAGCCCGTGCTCGGCAGCGACAACTAAATAGTGGCCTTCGCCTTCGTCGCGTTACAGAGCGCCACTTGG
>JAYVQZ010000129.1:0-2560 GCA_043776735.1 Deltaproteobacteria bacterium
GAGCTCACCTTCTGACTTGGTGAGTTGTGATTCCGCCTGCATTCCGCGTAAGTTGGGAATAACGACGGATAAGATTACGGCGATCACCGCCATCACGATGACTAGTTCGACTAGGGTAAAGCCCTTTTCATTTCTGCTAACGTACTTCCCGCTTTCCATTCTTGCCTCCCAAAAATATTACCAGGGCTCGGCGGCCATTCCGTCTGTCCTGCGCTTCTATAGTTTTATTCTGCGCTTCGAAAGGTCCGGTACCAAGCCCTCTAAGAAGGGAGAAAATGTTGTGGAATTCCAAACAGGTGGTTGGGATACCCCAACATTTCGGGCTAAGTTGCGATTCCCCTAACGGCACTCATAAGGGCTAAAATAAATTCTGCCGCTTTGTCCCCCGAATAGGGGAAGCGGGCACTGCGTGATACAATTTGTAAAGTATCAGGGAGGCTGCCTCACCTGATAATCCCCCAAAACTGATAGCTAAACTCCGAGATGGACTAGCATGAACCTTCCTGACTTTGACACTGGGCGCATTCGCCCTAAGTTCATCCACGGACTTGGTCGTATCTCGCTGACGTTAGGGCTTGCCCATTTTCTTTCGGTTCCCATCCTTTTCTTGCTCAACCTTCAGTCTCAGCTTCCCATGATCCGAGCCTACAGCGGGTTGATGACCCTTACCGGTCTCTTGCTTTTGGCTCTTGCCGCACTTTTTCGTTACGAGTCTTTGTGGAAGCAGTTGCCCTATCTCTGTTTCGGCGCACTCTATATTCAGATGGCGTTGTTTCTCTATCATGAGGGAACCATTTTCCACCCGGTGGCGATGGTGTTTCCCCTGCTGGTTTCGCTTGCGGCCCCCATATTAGGGCGACACCGTGCTTATGCGGCGTCTCTATTATCTTTCGCACTTTTTTTGATTTACGGCTGGGCCTTTTCTGATGATGGTGGGTTTCTCTTTTCGTCTCAAATTCCGCAGTTAGTATTTCTTGGGGTAAGCCTTTTGGTGGCCGCCTACCTTTCTGAAACCTTGTGGTCAGAAATTCTAACTAAAGAGCTCCTACTGCGTGATGCTCTGGGCGAAATTTCGCGCCGTTCCTACGAGATGGAAACGTGGGTAAAAAAGCTGGGAGAGGCCAGCTCCATGATCCGCAGCGGAAACTACTCCACTGAATTGCCTGAGCCATTGCCCTATCGTGTCTTTCAGGAACTCACACAAAACATGGAAGAGATGCAGGTCATACTGAGGCAATATTTTTCAAATGTGGTCTTAAAGGATCGGCTCTCGAGCGTTGGCGTGCTGGCTTCAGGGGTAGCCCATGAACTCAATACCCCACTAACCACCATTCAATTCATTTTAAGCGCCAACAAGAATATTCCTATCGGAGTGCGCGACAGCATTCAAAATGAGCTCACCCATTTGGCTGAAATCGCGAAAGGTTTGCTTTCTTACGCGGCCCAAGGAGGAGAAGAGGTTTTCGACCTTAATCTTGCGCTGCACGCTGCAGAAAAGTTGATGCTTTATACGAAAAAAGAAGGACTCACCCTAAAGCTCGAGCTTTGTGACGGTGAGATCCCAATCCGGGGTTCCCGAAGCCAAATCCAGCAGGTCTTTATGAATCTCTTTCACAATGCATCGGATGCCTTGGTAAAAACGCCTAACGCCACCATCACCATCACAACGAGAATTCCCCAGCCAGGAAATATTTTGCTCGAGTTTCGCGACAATGGGGAAGGGATTCCCAAGGACAACCTAAATCGAATTCTTGAGCCGTTTTTCACCACAAAGGTGGGGACAGGAACTGGGTTGGGACTTTTTATCGTCGACCAAATTCTTCGGGCACACCAGGCTAGTTTTGAAATTAAAAGTGAAATCAATCAGGGAACCGCGGTGCTCGTACATTTCCCTTTATCGGCCCAGACTAAGGCCACCCACCAACCAGAGAAGGAGGCTGCCTAATGGCTGAGATTCTCATTATCGAAGACAACGCTACTTTGCGCCAAGAAATACGGCGGCATTTTGAAACCCTGGGCCATCAAGTCACCTGCGCCTCGGACGGCACAGAAGGGATGGAGACCCTTTTGCACGTGGCCTTTGACGTGGTGGTGCTTGATATTCGCTTGCCGGGAATTCAAGGGACCGACGTGCTCAAGAAGTTAAATGAGACCCTACCTTGTCGGCCACCAATCATTGTTGTTACCGGGCACGGTGACAAACAAAATGCGATTGCCGCCGTTCATTTTGGAGCCTTTGATTTTCTCGAGAAACCATTTACCCCGAATGATCTCGAGCAATCGATCGATAGAGCTCTTACTTTGGGAAAATCCAGCGCGCAAAGTTACCGAGCCTACTTAGAGGCCAACGAGCACGAGGAGCTAACCGCCAGGGAAAGGGAAGTGGCTTTTTTGGCAACGGAGGGTTTGAGCAATGAGGAGATAGCCTCCCGTTTGACCTTGGGGCTGGAAACCGTCAAATCACATCTAAAGAAGGTGTTTCGAAAACTTGCGGTAACCAATAGAACGGCGTTGGCGTCAAAATTGAGGAAGTAGTTTAGAGGCCTGCTAAACCAAAGCA